>NZ_BJLL01000015.1:0-50718 GCF_007996925.1 Enterococcus sp. NBRC 3427
TTTATTTGTGAGCAAAATCATACTCCGCACATCTTTTTTCTATTTCTTTTATTTCTTCAAAAATCCCTTGGCTACGCGTTTCATTATATGGCCAAAGCAAGACTGCCTCTAATACATAAGGCGAAAAACGGCTTTGATTCATCTCTTTTGAAAAACTCATCGCTGCTATCTCGCTCAACGCACGAATGTTTGATTGGTGTGTATAAAAAGGCAGCCGCCATAGCACAATTTTTTCGTTTTGAGTATAAATCCCCTTAAAAGAAGCTTCAATGTGGTGAAATAGTTCATGTCCAATAATCAAAGCTTGCGCTGTTTCTTTAGAGATCAAAGTAAGTCCTGAACATTTTAATTTTTCTAACGGCTCTGTCATCAATCGGATCCCTTCATCTTCTGCATAAGTTGCAAAAGTGATTCGTTCGTTTATTTGCTCTGATTCACAGGAAACGATTGGAACAGCCATTTGTTCACAAATTTCTCCTACATCGGCAAAAGGGTACTTTTTTTTGATGCTACATGCCGTTTCGATACCACAATCGATTGATTGTTGTATGAGGATTTTCTGCTTGGACAAAGGGATCTTTTTCCAAAACAAATCTCTCCGAAACTGGTAGAATCCCCAAATTTCTTCGGGGATCTGTTGTAATTCGTTTAGTAACTCTTCTAACTTATGTTTGTTTGATGTTTCCGGCAACGACGATCACTTCTTCCTCTGGTTCCATAGTAGATACTTCCAGATCCATCAAAAGCTGTAGTTGTTCCAGATCCGTCGCTGTAAAATCAGAGACTCTTGCTCCTAAACAGAGATAAAATTCTGGTCGGGCGATCAACTCCGTTTGATAAACTGCCATATCTTCCCAAAGTTGTTCGACTGCTGCCATATAATTAGCTGCAGTTGTTTTCAGACAAGAAGCATGTCCACGTTGGACCTTGATAAATCCTTTTTGGTCGATGATCCGAAGACTTCCAGCATTTTTTGAACGATTCTGTTCGCCGCATACATAAAAGAAAGGTGTATTTTCCAATAAGCAAACTTCATTTTTATTTAATCGCATATCCTCTGCAGCAAGCTCTAGTGCTTCTTCTGTTGTGATCTCCTTGGTTAGATCGGTTGCTTTCACTTCCGTAGAACCAGTAGCGATAGCCGTTACTTTTGAAGTCTGTGGATCGATTTCTACGTGGACTTCGATCGATTCTGGCGTAGCACCTGATTCAATCGCCTTATTCATCGCTTCATTTTTCAATGATCGGATATCTTCTTTACTTGGTGAAGGAATGATACGTTCTACAACATCTCGGACCATTGCAAGTGCTACACCAATAGAAGAGATCACTTCAGCATTTTCAGGGATGGAATATTTCAGACCCATTTTATTGCTGAAGTAAGTAATCAAAGAGGCAGCGCCACCCCCTACACCTACAAGAGAAATCTGATCTTTCTCCAAATGATACTTGTCTGCCAATTCTAAAATCACTGGTTCAATCTTAGCATAGGATTTTTCCATGATCTGCTCTGCGATGTCTTCAACCGTCGTATGACAATAGTCTGCTAATGCCTGTATGGCTTTTCGTGCAGATGGGACATTTCCATAAGAAAAATGTTCTTCTTGCACTAATCCAAGGACATTGGCTGCACATGTATTTGTAATAGTCACTTCTTCTCCGTCTTCCATCACTACCTTGACGTAATCAGCAGGGTCTCCTTCTTTAGGAGAGAAAAATTCAACCTTAGGACCTTTGATTTTTTCTGTCTCCGTAAATACTGCATAATCTAAACCGGCAATATGTGCAGAACGTGGACCGACATCGATAATTCCTGACTGATTGGCCCGTACCATCGAACCGCCTGCCACACCTAGAACCCGAACATCTAATGAAGAGATATATGTTGGGTGACCACCTACAATTGAATAATCGATTGCTGGACGTCCATTTTTAATGACCCCGATATTGGTTGTTGTTCCGCCTACTTCAAAATAAACACCATTAGACGCTCTCAAGTACATCAAAGAGCCCATGACTGATGCTGCTGGACCGGAAAGCATGGTTAAAACAGGTCGTTTTTTCATTTCATTGATTTCCATTACTCCGCCGTCTCCGCGCATGATCATCAAAGAGACATTGACCCCTGCTTCTCGTACAGAGTCTTCTGTCGATGTTGCCGTATCTAACATTTTTGGTAAAATAGACGCATTGATTGCTGCTGTCCGAGTTCTTCTTGTCAATCCATATAATTTTGTGATGTCAGAAGCCATCGTTGTAGGGATCGATTTTACCGATGCTGCTTCATAAACGACCCGTTCTGGTTCCCCATTATCTACTCCAAATGCCATAGAAGAAACCAAGACTTCCGCTCTTTCTCTTTCTAGAGAAGAAATCGTTTCTGAAACACGGTCTACATTTAAGTGTTTGACAGGTAAGAATGCATTGACGATCTCTATTTTTTTCTTATTCCCTAAATCGATATCGTTCAATCTAGTTTGTCGTTTTGCTAAAAAACCTTCTAATCCACCTTTTGCCATTCCGATTACACCGACTTTTGCTACGTCCCCTTCAATCAGCGCATTCGTCGCTTGCGTAGTAGAATGTGCAACAAAAACAACGTCTTCTGGACTAATATTATTTTCCCGCAAACAATTTTGAAAAGATTGAACGACTCCTGCAGCTACCCCACGAACGTCATCGTGGGTCGTTTTCACTGAAGACTTTCCGATGATTTCATGTGTCGCATTATCAATTGCCACTGCTTTCGTATGCGTACCACCGACATCAATTCCCATTCGCACAAAACGTTTCATTTTCTTTTCCTCCATTCATCTAATCATTTCTATCGACGTTTTGTTTACTAGGCATTCCCGTACAAGAAGAATGTAATCAAACATAAGATCACACCGATGATCCAACCAGTTGGGATGGATTTCTTCATGTATTCTCGAGACGTTACTTTTGTATACCCTAATCCCCAAGCGACCCAAGATTGTGTAATATCTAAATGCTGAGGGGCAATCGTTGTGATTGCAAACAATGGGAACAAAAAGGCTGGCGACATTGTTGGGTTCACAGCTAATACAACAGCTAAAATAGCTGATCCTGAACCGACTAGATTCATTGGACCGCGGAAAAATCCTAGTGGTGTCAATATAGCAAATACGATTGCCAAGACTAATGGTGATTGCGGTATCAAATCTCCGAAAATAGCTGAAAAATAAGGAGAAGCGTACGCAGCTGAGTTATTGAACATCGCTAAGGTCATCAAGAAACCAACCATTGGTGCGACATCGACTGCGCCATCTGTAAATAGTTTTGCAAATTGACGACAGATTTCTTTATAACCTCCGCGCAATTTTCCAGTAAACAGCAATGCCCAAATACCTGCTAGAATAAAACCTAAGATGATTGGAAGATCTAACAAAACGACCCCTAAAACTGGTAATAATACGGCTAACCATGAGATCATTGGTGCGTCGCCGCCTTCAGCCGGTACGTTTGCTGCCATTGCATAGCGTTTCTTTTTATTCATTGATATATTAGCCACCGTTAGTACAACAACTAAACTTACAACCATCCCAATCATACCGATTTGGAAATAGTCGTTATAAGTGTAGCTTTCAGCTGCTGGGTTGAAACCAGCGTAAATCGTTTGATACTGTTTGAAGTTGACGATATTAGCAAAGATCCCAGCCATGATCGAGCCCATAAATGAGAACAACGCAACCGGTACTGAGATTCCTAAAGACATCAAGATCGGTAAAACAATGACTGCGATAGAAATCACTGGTCCAATTCCTGTCATCGACATGAATATAACAGCGGTTACAACACACAGCAAACTCATCGAGATTCTTGGTTTGTCCCCTCCAAGTTCGACTACTTTACGAATCAGTGTGGCTGCTATCCCGCTATCTACTAGAACACGCCCGAAAAAGGCACCAAAGAAGACATTTACCAAGATCGATTTGGCGTACTCAGCAGGTCCAGTCGTATAGATATGCGTCAATACATCAATTACTCCTTGCCCTTCCATCGCTGGGTTCGGCGAAAACGTGTTTCCGACTAGCGCTAATCCCATCCATACAGTCGCCATGATGGCAAAACCGACCATCAAATTGTAGCCCTTTACACAGTACCAGACCATGAAAAAGAATGAGATAACTAACAAAATACCAATAATAATATCACTCATGTTATTCCTCCGTCCATTTTATTTTTCTGATAAGCAAACTAATATATCAGTCAAGTTCATTCTAACTTATTCAGTTAGCGCTTTCATTAGAGGATGACCATAAATGTTCGGATTTCAATTAAAAAACCTTAATTATGCTATTTTAGACTTATACGTTGTTATCCCGTTTTATATGGTGAAGAATTGTAAACAAAAAAAGAGGAAAGAACATAACTTTTCGTTATCTTCTTTCCTCTTTATAATTGTTTAGCTTATTTAGCCAAAGCGTCTTTTGCTTGGTCAGCCAATGCAGTAAATGCTGCTGCATCGTTTACAGCCAAGTCAGCTAACATTTTGCGGTTGATGTCGATTTCAGCAACTTTCAAACCGTGCATTAATTTTGAGTAGCTCAAGCCATTCATACGAGCTGCTGCGTTGATACGAGCAATCCACAATTTACGGAAGTCGCGTTTCTTTTGACGACGATCGCGATATGCGTAGTTGTATGAATTCATTACTTGTTCTTTTGCTGTTTTAAATAAAGTGTGTTTTGAACCGTAGTAACCTTTTGCTAATTTTAGCACTCTTTTACGACGTTTACGAGTTACTGTTCCACCTTTAACACGTGCCATGTATAATTCCTCCTAATAAAAATAAATCTTCAGATTCTGTTATTTGTACTTCTTATTTCATTTTTGCTAGTTGTTGGCGAATACGCTTGAAGTCGCCACTAGAAACCATGCTTGCTTTACGCAATTGACGGCGTTGTTTTTTTGTTTTGCCGTGGAAACGGTGACTTGTAAACGCGCGGAAGCGTTTCAATCCGCCTTTACCAGTACGTTTGAAACGTTTTGCTGATCCGCGGTGTGTTTTTTGTTTTGGCATGACTATATTTCCTCCTCAAAATCTTTCGTTATCCGACTATCGGCTGTCCAACAGCCAGTTAGTCATTCAAATTACTTACTGTCGTTTTTCGGTGCCAGCGTCAAGAACATGCTGCGTCCGTCCATTTTCGCTTTTTGTTCCACTGTTGCAATATCAGCAGTTTCTTCAGCTAAGCGATTCAAGACTTTTTGACCAATTTCTTTATGGGTAATGGCACGGCCTTTGAAACGGATAGAAGCTTTCACTTTATCGCCCTTTTCCAAGAACTTACGTGCATTACGAAGTTTTGTATTGAAGTCATTCAAGTCGATCGTAGGACTTAAGCGAACTTCTTTTACATTGATCACTTTTTGTTTTTTACGCGCTTCGCGGTCTTTCTTTTGTTGTTCGAAACGGTATTTACCGTAGTCCATGATTCGCGCAACTGGTGGTTTCGCACCAGGGGCAACTAACACAAGATCCAAGTTTGCTTGTTCTGCAATATTCAATGCTTCTGCTTTTGTCTTAACTCCTAATTGCTCACCATCTGAACCGATCAATCGTAACTCTCGTGCACGAATGCCGTCGTTAACCATCATATCCTTTGCTATGGTCATTCACCTCCAAATATTATGAGAGAAAGAAAAGCTTACCGAATAAACGGCAATAAAAAAACGAGTTCTCTTACAGAACCCGCGCGTACTTCACCTAATAGAACCAGTGAAAACTATCTAGCCCAGTGACATTATCAACTAAGGCGAGAAGCGGGTGCTTCTGCTTTTATTTCTCAACCATCATAGTATAGCAAAAACCAATCCTTCTGTCAATGTTTTTCATACAGTTTTTCTTCCTTTTCTGAAAATGATTGGTCTAGCAGACTTTCTAGCAGTGATTCCCGCTTCTTTGCTATACTAAAGAAAAACGAGGTGAATCCAAATGAAAAAAATCGAACCTATCCCACCTTCTCTTCCTCCTCTGACAAAAGGAGATTTTTATTTAGAAGATGAAGAAATCCTCTCTGGTCTTCTGATCAATGGAGGTGATCAAAGCTATCTTGATGCCAAAAATATGGTATTAAGAGAGAGTCATGTCCAAAAACTGACCATGCAAAAAACAGCTTTACGTCATTTTGAATGCAGTAATGTCATTTTTGAAAAGTGTGATTTGTCCAATCTGGAGTGGATTGGTGGCAGTTTCCACCAAGTCGTGTTTCATCAATGTAAATTAACAGGTACGAATTTTGCCGAAAGTTATCTTAGAGACTGCACTTTCACTGACTGCATTGCTTCGATGGCTTCCTTTAGCAGCACAAACTTGAAAGCCGTATCCTTCGATCATTGCCAGTTAGAAGACAGCGAATTTTATGAGGTCACTTGGAAAAATCTTTTTTTGTCTGACAATCAGTTAACTGGTTCGAATTGGTTCCGAACTTCTCTGAAGAGATTAGACTTTACGACTAATTTCTTCACTGCCATTGCTTTATCTCAAGATTATTTGGCAGGACTGATCGTCAATCAGGAGCAAGCACTTGTGATTGCTCAAGCCCTTGGTTTGCAGATCAAAGACTAGATCAACGAATCCGCCGCCATAGTGCAATGAGCATCCAAACAGATAAAACCAGACTGATGATCAAGGCGATTCCCCATCCGAAAACGGAATGGGTAAATGGTAGCTTAAGATTCATCCCGAAAAATCCTGTCACAATAGTCGGTACAGTCAAGATCAGCGACCAGACAGTCAAAAACTTCATCGTGTCATTTAAATTGTTATTCAGTAAATTATTATAAGTGCCAGAAAGCTGATCTAAAATCTGCGAAGCTAAGTTCGTCATTTCAACTGCTTGTCGTGCTTCGATCAGTGCATCGTCCAACTCTTCCTTTTCCTTTTCTGACAACTTGCGATAAATGGCTAATGCCTTGATTTGTTCCAAAAGTACTACATTTTGTTTTGTTCCTGTAACTAAGTAAACCAAACCGATCTCTAAATCTGAAAGTTGCAGTAGATTCTTGTTTGTTGTTTTTTCCCTTAACTTTAGGTTGAGCCGTTGACGTTCGCTATTTACTTCCTCGATTAAAGGAAAAAAGGAATCAGAAATTAAAAATAATGTACGAAACAATAAACTGTATACACTCATGTCTGGCATTCGCTCCAAAAGTGATCGAATCAGTCGAATCACATACTCGGTATTCGGCGTGGTAAATGTAAACAAACCATCTTCTTTTAAAATAAAAGCGATAGGACTAGTTTCGTAATGATTATCGACTTTTTGTTGGTGCGGGACATTTGATACAAGTAGTAACGCTTCATCAAAAGAGTCATACTCTACGCGTGCCCGCTCATTTTTATCTAGAGAATAAGTCAGCATCTCATCGCTGATGCCATATTCTTCTTTTAAATTTTTAACAGCTAGCACATCATCTTGCTGTATATTGATCCAAAAATTACGTTCTTGATTAAAATAGTGTTTTTCCCGCATACTCCATCCTCCTGATATTTGTTTCTAGTATAAAGAAAAAAGCTACTCAAATAAAGGAGCATCCTTTTTTTGAGTAGCTTTAAATCAAATGGCTAATTCAGTTTGGCGGATTTCTGCTAATTTTTCTTCGATCATTTTCAAGACTTCTTCTTTTGCTTGAGGATCTTCCACAAAATTATAGCGATCTCCATCGATTTGGATTTTTGGACTTTCTTTGTATTCTTCATACCATTGATCATACCGTCTGTTCAATTCTTTGTAATAATCGTACAGACTTGGGTCAAAGGACAATTGTTCATACGAACGACCACGTTTCTCGATCCGTTCTAGCATCGTATCAAAAGATACACGAATATGAACTAATAAATCCGGGTGTTTTTTATGGGCAGCATAGGGCAGTTCTTCCATCATGTTTTCCAGCAGTTCATCATACACACGAACTTCCGTTTCCGTCGCTCTTCCTAGATCTGCATTTAGATGGAAAAGCAGCGAATCTTCATAAATCGAACGGTCCAATACATTATTGTCATCTTTCATTGCTTGTTTGATGCTTGCAAAACGTTTATTCAAAAAATAAATTTGCAGCAAAAAAGCATACTGTTCAGGGTTTGCATAAAATAAGGGCAAGACTTCATTATCATCAATTGATTCATAAAATGCCTGACTATCAAAGTGTTCAGCCATCATTTCTGTCAAACTTGATTTTCCGGCACCAATTGTACCTGCTAAAACGATCACGCTCATTTACCTCCAGCTCACTTCATCACTAAATATTGTGTTTAACTCCAACCTTTTTAAATATACCCCCAATATCTAGTAGTGTCAATTGTATTTTTTTCTAGTCAAAAAAGAAAAAAGGTCAAAAAATTCTTAAGAAAAAAGGGTTTTTCCTTTAGAAAACGTATTCTTAGTTTTACTTCTGGGATGATTTTAGTAAAATAAAGAAGGAATGTTTTTTGAGACCCTTAGCGGACAAAAAATTTCGTGAAGCAGCGCAACTCGTTTTGGGCGCTTTATTTTTTGCTTAAAAATCACTTTTACGTGAGAAGGAGTTAGATTATGGCAAACTATGGCCAAGGAGAATCAAGCGGAAAGATTATCTTGATGGGCGAGCACGCGGTTGTTTATGGAGAACCGGCGATTGCCTTTCCTTTTTATGCAACAAAAGTCACCGCATTCCTTGAAGAGCTGGATGCAATGGACGATCAATTGGTTTCTTCCTACTATTCAGGAAATTTAGCCGAAGCTCCTCATACATTAAAAAATATCAAAAAATTATTCATCCATTTAAAAAAAGAGCATGATATCCATAAAAACTTGCAACTAACCATCGAAAGCACGATTCCTGCTGAACGTGGAATGGGGTCAAGTGCTGCGGTCGCCACAGCAGTTACTCGTGCTTTTTATGATTACTTAGCACTCCCTTTGTCTCGTGAAATACTATTAGAGAATGTACAACTTTCGGAAAAAATCGCACATGGCAATCCTAGTGGGATCGATGCAGCCGCTACTAGCAGCTTGCAACCAATTTATTTTACAAAAGGGCATCCTTTTGATTATTTTTCTTTGAATATCGATGCTTTTTTGATTGTCGCTGATACAGGAATCAAAGGACAAACAAGAGAAGCCGTCAAAGATGTCGCTCACCTGTTTGAAAGACAACCACATGAAACTGGACAAATGATCCAAAAATTAGGATACTTGACAAAGCAAGCGAAGCAAGCAATCATTGAAAATTCACCAGAAATGTTAGCTCAAACAATGGATGAATCACAATCACTTCTGGAAAAACTGACGATCAGCAACGATTTCCTTGATTTACTGATCCAAACAGCTAAAGATACCGGCGCATTAGGTGCCAAATTAACTGGCGGTGGACGCGGTGGCTGCATGATTGCATTAGCACAAACAAAAACAAAAGCCCAAGAAATCAGTCAAGCACTTGAAGATGCGGGTGCGGCTGAAACTTGGATACAAGGATTAGGAGTACATACCTATGTTTAAAGGCAAAGCACGCGCATATACCAACATTGCCCTAATCAAATATTGGGGTAAGAAAAATGAAGCACTCATCCTTCCGATGAACAACAGTCTTTCGTTGACATTGGATGCATTTTATACCGAAACAGAAGTCATCTTTTCTGATAGCTATATAGCAGATGAATTTTATCTAGATGACACCTTGCAAGACGAAAAAGCAACAAAAAAAGTTAGTCAGTTTCTTGACCTTTTTCGTAAAGAAGCCGGCATCTCACTAAAAGCTTCAGTAATCAGTCAGAATTTCGTTCCTACCGCAGCCGGATTAGCATCCTCTGCTAGCGGGCTAGCTGCTTTAGCAGGAGCTTGTAATACTGCTCTTAAGCTTGGATTAGACGATCTTTCTCTTTCAAGATTTTCTCGACGCGGGTCTGGTTCAGCTTGCCGAAGTATTTTTGGTGGTTTCGTCGAATGGGAAAAAGGTCATGATGACTTAAGCTCTTATGCCAAGCCAGTCCCTTCTGATTCTTTCGAAGACGAGCTAGCAATGGTTTTCATTTTGATCAACGACCAGAAAAAAGAAGTGTCTAGCAGAAATGGCATGCGTCGGACAGTCGAAACATCCAGTTTTTATCAAGGCTGGTTAGATTCCGTTGAAGGGGATCTATATCAATTGAAACAAGCAATCAAAACAAAAGATTTCCAACTTCTCGGAGAAACGATGGAAAGAAACGGACTAAAAATGCACGGAACGACTTTAGCTGCCCAACCACCTTTCACTTACTGGTCTCCTGACAGCTTAAAAGCGATGGATGCGGTGCGACAATTGAGAAAGCAAGGTATTCCATGCTACTTTACGATGGATGCTGGCCCTAATGTCAAAGTTTTAGTGGAAAACAGCCATTTATCTGAGGTACAAGAAACATTTACCAAATTATTTAGCAAAGAACAAGTAATTACTGCCCACGCTGGTCCAGGAATTGCGATTATTGAATAAAGGGAGATTTTTATGATTGAAGTATCTGCACCAGGCAAACTCTATATTGCCGGAGAATATGCAGTTGTTGAAACAGGTCATCCGGCAGTTATCGCTGCAGTCGATCAATTCGTGACAGTCACTGTAGAGTCCGCACGAAAAGTCGGAAGTATCCAATCTGCACAATATAGTGGGATGCCTGTACGTTGGACAAGACGTAATGGGGAATTAGTTTTAGATATTCGGGAAAATCCTTTTCATTATATCCTTGCCGCTATTCGATTGACTGAAAAGTATGCACAAGAAAAAAACATTCTTTTATCCTTTTATGATCTGAAAGTAACAAGCGAGCTAGACAGTTCAAATGGTCGGAAATACGGATTAGGTTCTAGCGGCGCCGTTACTGTTGCAACGGTCAAAGCCTTGAATGTTTTTTACGCATTGAATTTATCTCAGCTAGAGATTTTCAAGATTGCAGCACTAGCCAATTTAGCAGTTCAAGATAATGGTTCTTGCGGCGACATCGCTGCTAGCTGTTATGGTGGCTGGATCGCCTTCTCGACCTTCGACCATCCTTGGCTTCAAGAACAAGAAACTCAGCATTCCATCAGTGAGTTACTTGCCATGGATTGGCCAGGTCTCTCAATTGAGCCATTGATTGCTCCTGAAGATCTACGTTTATTGATTGGTTGGACGGGTAGCCCTGCCTCTACTTCTGATTTGGTTGATCAAGTTCACCGTTCGAGAGAAGATAAAATGGTGGCTTATCAGCTTTTCTTAAAAAACAGTACAGAATGCGTCAACGAAATGATCAAAGGGTTTAAAGAAGATAATGTTACGTTGATCCAACAGATGATTCGAAAAAACCGACAATTACTGCATGATTTATCGGCTATCACCGGGGTTGTTATCGAAACGCCTGCTTTGAATAAATTATGTAATTTAGCTGAACAGTATGAAGGGGCTGCAAAGTCTTCTGGTGCAGGTGGTGGGGATTGCGGCATCGTGATCGTTGATCAGAAATCTGGCATCCTTCCTTTAATGAGTGCATGGGAAAAAGCAGAGATCACCCCCCTACCGTTACATGTCTATAGCGATCAAAGAAAGGAAAACCGATGAATCGAAAAGATGAACATGTTTCACTAGCTAAAGCCTTTCATGATAAGCAAAAAAATGAATTTGATTTCGTACGGGTCATTCATAACCCTTTGCCGCAAACAGCAGTTGCTGATGTCGATCTAAGTACACAGGCAGCTGGGTTTACACTAAGCAGCCCGTTTTATATCAATGCGATGACTGGCGGAAGCGAAAAAACAAAAAAAATCAATCAAGACCTTGCAATCGTCGCAAGAGAAGCAGATTTGATGATTGCCACTGGTTCAGTCAGCGCTGCCTTGAAGGACCCTTCTTTAGCCGATACTTATACAATTATGCGACAAGAATATCCTCACGGGAAAATCATTGCCAACATCGGTGCAGGAACTTCTGTCGAAAGAGCCCAAGAAGCTATTCGATTGTTTCACGCAGATGCCCTACAGATTCATTTGAATGCACCTCAAGAGTTGGTCATGCCTGAGGGAGACCGTGATTTTACTAACTGGAAAGCACTTATCCAAGAGATTCAAACAGCCATTGACGTTCCCCTTATCGTAAAAGAAGTCGGGTTTGGCATGACAAGAGAAACGATCAATGATTTAGCTTCTTTAGGGGTTCATACAGTTGATATCAGCGGTCGAAGTGGGACAAGTTTCACCCAGATTGAAAACGCCCGTCGCTCCAAGCGAGAACTGAATTATCTAGCTGATTGGGGGCAATCGACAGTCGCCTCATTGCTTGAAGCAAATGAAGCAGACACTTCTATGGAAATCCTAGCCTCCGGAGGTATCCGCAATGCCTATGACATATTTAAAGCCCTTTGTCTCGGCGCAAAGGCAGTGGGCACTTCAGGAACTGTATTGACTCATCTGATGAATCATGGCGTGGAAGAAACTATTATGCTGATGAAACAATGGCAAGAGGAACTTCGTCTGCTTTATACCATGGTCGGCGCAACGAATACCGCGACCCTCCACCAACAATCTCTCATCTTTTCCGGTCCAGTGAAGGATTGGTGTGAAGCAAGAGGGATCGACTTAGTGAAGTATGGAAGACGCACAGAAAAAGGAGTATGACTGATTTACGTCATACTCCTTTTTTTGGATAAATGATATTTAATCAGCTGTCCTTCGGTATTCGTTCAAGCTGCTGATTTCATAACCTCTCCACTAAACAGTGTACTAAACCTCGTTTAAGGTTGTTTTCCGATATAGGCAAGTATGCCTCCGTCTACATACAAGACATGGCCGTTAACGAAATCCGATGCGCTAGAAGCCAAGAAGACAGATGGTCCAGCCAAATCGATTGGCTCGCCCCAACGTGCTGCTGGCGTACGTCCAACGATAAATTGATCGAATGGATGACGTTCACCGTTTTCTTGTGTTTCGCGTAATGGAGCAGTTTGCGGTGTAGCAATATAACCTGGTCCAATTCCATTACATTGGATATTGTATTGACCGTATTCAGAAGCGATGTTTTTCGTCAGCATTTTTAATCCGCCTTTTGCCGCAGCATAAGCACTGACTGTTTCGCGTCCTAATTCACTCATCATGGAACAGATATTGATGATTTTACCGCCGCCTTTTTCGATCATATCTGGAATAACTGCTTTTGAAACGATAAATGGAGCATTTAAATCCACGTCAATTACTTGACGGAAGTCAGCCGCATCCATTTCGATCATCGGTGTCCGTTTGATGATCCCTGCATTATTGACTAAAATATCAACTGAACCTACATCTTCTTTGATTTGCTGAACCATTGCTTGAACCGCTTTTTCATCGGTTACATCACAGACATAACCTTTTGCATCGATGCCCGCTTCTTTATAATGCGCTATACCTTCATCAACTGATTCTTGATTCAAGTTATTAAATACGATTTTTGCTCCTGCTGTAGCTAAAGAGCGTGCAATCTCAAATCCAATACCATAGACAGCACCGGTGACTAATGCTACTTTCCCATCTAAACGAAACATATCCATATTAAATTCCATCATTTTCTCTCCCTTATGCTTATTTTAATTGATCCATTTGCACCATATCCATGTCTGTATAGGTGATGTTTTCTCCGCACATTGCCCAGATGAATGAGTAATTGCTTGTACCTACACCTGAATGGATCGACCAGCTTGGTGAAATAATGGCTTGTTCATTGTCTACGACTAAATGTTTTGTTTCATCTGGTTTGCCCATCATGTGGAACACACGTGTATCTTCATTGGCATAATCAAAGTAGACATAAGCTTCCATACGACGTTCATGTGTATGACAAGGCATCGTATTCCAAGCACTTCCTGGTTCTAAAATCGTATAACCCATTTGTAATTGACAGCTTTCGCATACATTTGGATGGATGTATTGATAGATTTTACGTTCATTCAATGTCAGACCTTCACCAGTTTCCATTGGTTTTACTTGGTCGATACTGATTTTTACATTTGGATATTTATGATGAGCTGGAACAGAACTAATATAGAATTTAGCTGGGTTTTCAGCATCTTGAGAAGAAAATACGACATGTCGTGTTTCTTTTCCGATATAATAGCCGTCTTGTTTTTTCATTTCTTCTTTTTGCCCATCGATCTCGATGAATCCTGGTCCACCGATATTGATCACACCTAGTTCACGGCGTTCTAAGAAGTAATCAACACCTAGTTCTTTGTCTAATGTGATTTCTAATTCTTTTTCAGTAGGTGTCACGCCACCAAAGATCATTCGATCGTTGTGTGTATAAGTCAAACTGATTTTTCCTGGTTCAAATACCTTTTCTACTAAAAACTCTTTTCTCAATTGTTCCGTTGAATAATGACGGATATCTTCTGGACTGTGTGTATAACGTGTTTCCATTTCTTGCATTTTCTTCTACTCCTTCTATCGAATGATTTTTCCAGAGCCGCATGCTAAAAATTGTGCGACTTCTTCTTGACTGAATCGGTTGCAGTCCCCATGGATCGTATGCTTCAAGGCAGAAGCTGCCGTAGCAAAATCAATGATTTCTTGCGGGGGCATATTGGATAAAATCCCATGGAGCACACCACCTGCAAAAGCATCCCCGCCACCTACTCGATCCACGATCGGGGTGATTCTATGGACTTGGGATTCCACATATTCATGGTTCATCCACAATGTCCCCTTCAATTCATTTTCACTTGCTGAATGAACGGTACGTTTGGTCGAATAAAACACCTGAATATTCGGGAACTTTTCCTGCATTTTTTGATAATAATAAATCAGCGGTTGTTCTTCTGCTTCTGGCGCTTTCTCGATACCTAACAAATAAAGAGCATCCATTTTTCCAGCTGAACAGATATCTACTAAAGGTAAAAGCTGATGGATCACTTCGCTGGCTTCTTGCTGTGTCCATAATTTCCCGCGATAGTTGATATCGAAGCTAATCAGGCAGCCGGCTTTTTTTGCAGCTTCTATCACTTGTTTCGTCATTTTTTGCCATTTTTTAGACAAAGCTGGGGTGATTCCTGAAACATGAAATATATCTATTCCTTGGAATAACTCCTCTAGCGACCATTCCAAATGATCCATTTCAGCAAAGCTTGATCCGGCACGATCATAGATCACTGAGGCGGCGCGTTCGCCACTACCAGTTTCCATATAATAAGTACCTAGTCTTGGCCCGCCAGATAATACCTGTTTCGTATCTACTCCATAACATTGCAAGTGCTTTTTGACTGCTTTTCCCAATGCGTTATCAGGTACTTTGGTAGCAAAAACCGCGTCATGTCCGTAATTAGCTAAAGAAATTGCTACGTTTGCTTCCCCTCCGCCATAATGGGCAGCGAATCGTTCACTTGAATCGATGCGGGTTCCCTGTTCTGTGGACAATCGCAACATGATTTCTCCGAGTGTCACTACTTTTCCCATAAGCAGTTACCTCTTGATTTCTTTCATTTTTGCTGCATACTGTTGCGCGACTTCCGTTACTTTGTCAAAATCTCCTGTAGCTGCAGGTGCTAAAAGGTTCCCACCTACTCCGACTGTTACGACACCAGCATCGAACCACTCTTTCATATTGTCCAGACTCACACCACCAGTTGGCATGATATTGACTTGAGGCATCGGTGCCTTGAAGGCAGAAATGATACTTGGTCCATAAGCGCTTCCAGGAAATAGTTTGACGATATCTACCCCGCTTTTCAGCGCTGTTTTGATCTCGGTAATAGTCATACATCCTGGTAAGTAAGGAATTTGATACAGATTGCACATCTCCGCCGTTTCTTGATCAAAGGAAGGGCTAACAATATACTCTGCGCCAGCTAAGATAGCCAAGCGAGCTGTGACAGCGTCTAATACTGTGCCTGCGCCAATCACTATTTCTGGTTGGTCTTTGTAGAATGACAAAAGTTCTTTGATTACTTGATCCGCTTGAGGGACTGTAAAAGTCAACTCAATACCAGTTAGACCACCTTTGATGATTGCGTGGCAAGCATTCAAAGCTTCTTCTTTACTTTTTCCGCGTACGACCGCAATCACTCCGGCATTTTTCAATCGAGATAAAATATCAATTTTTTTCATCTTCTCCACCTATTTCCTATTTAGAAATTTTATTTTATAACTTGGAAATCTATACCCATATTATACGGCAGAAAAGAAAAAATGCAAACGCTTTTTTCATTATTTTTGAATTCTTTGCTCGATTTCGCTTTTTGTTTGCTTGAGGGCACTGATTATTTGTTCTTTTGTCTCATCCGTTAAACGATATTTCGGCATACTTACACTAAATGCACCAATGATTTGTTCGTTTTTCACGATTGAGGCTCCTATACAAAAAATATCACGTTCGATTTCTTCATCGTCAAATGCGACGTGGGTTTCTTTTACCGTTTGGATTTCCTTTTTCAAACGCAAGGCATTGGTAATCGTGTACTCCGTGTAAGGGATCAACGGATGTTTTTCAAGATAATCAGTGTACTGCTCTTCACTGAATTCTGCTAATACGGCTTTACCCATCGCAGAATTGTATAATGGTCGGGTGATTCCGATTTTTGAAGACATACGGATCGTTTGATGTTTTGGATCTAGTTTGTTCACGTACAAAATCTCATTGTTGTCCAATACCCCTAAGTGGATAGTCTCATCGATTTTTTGCTGCAACTGTTCTAAAAACGGTAAAGTCAGTTCTACCAAATCGATTTGTTCAATGTTTTTATTCGCGTAGCGAATAAGCTTTGCACCTAAACGATAATTTTTCTCTGAATTTTTATTTACGTAGCCGATCATCAGTAAAGTATCTAGTATTTTCAAGACTGTAGAAGAAGTCATTTCCACACCCTTTGCGATCGTCTGCAAAGAGATGTCTGGATTTTCTGCTAAATAGTCTAGTATTTTAGAAGCTTTGATCAATACAGTTCCATAAGGTTTTTTATTTTCCATATAATATTCTCCTATTTCTTTATAAGAAAAATTATAGCGGAAATACCATCAATTTAAAAGAGATAACCGGATACAAACTGCTATTTCTCTTTATAGGCAACTCAAAGTTAAAGATCCGCTTCGTTTTTACATCAAGCTTTGATATAAGGCAATGATTTCTTCTACTGTCGTTTCTCTTGGATTTCCTGGTGTGCATACATCTCGCAAAGCATCTTCTGCAATTGCTGGGATATCCGCTTCTTTTACACCTAACTCAGAAATGGTAGCTGGGATTCCAACCGCTTTGCTTAACCGATCAATCTCACCGCAAGCCGCATCTCTTACATCTTCTAAAGACATTTCAGATGCACCTTTGAGCCCTAGTACAAGAGCGATCTCACGGTATTTTTCTCCAGTATATTCTTTGTTATATTTCATGATCGTTGGCAAGAGCGCTGCACACGCTACACCATGTGGGATGTTGTACCATGCACTTAACGGATGAGCCATCCCATGTACCAGTCCTAAACCTACATTTGAGAAGCCCATTCCTGCAATATACTGTCCTAACGCCATTTTTTCTCGTCCATTTTGATCACCCTCTACAGAAGCTTCCAAAGAATGACCAATGATTTCAATTGCTTTCAAATGCAGCATATCAGTCATTTCCCAAGCGCCTTTCGTAATCAACCCTTCGATAGCATGCGTCATAGCATCCATCCCTGTTGACGCAGCCAATTTTTTTGGCATTCCCATCATCATGTCACTGTCGATGAACGCAACGATTGGGATATCATGAGGATCGACACAGACGAATTTCCGGTGATTTGCTTCATCTGTGATGACGTAGTTGATCGTTACCTCAGCTGCTGTCCCAGAAGTCGTTGGTACAGCTAAGATAGGTAAACATGGATTTTTTGTATCAGCAACACCTTCTAAGCTGATGACATCTGAAAACTCTGGATTCGTCAAAATAATCCCAATGGCTTTTGCCGTATCGATTGGCGACCCCCCACCGATTGCGATCAAACAGTCTGCCTCTGCCTCTTTAACAAAAGCCACTCCGTCTTTTACGTTTTGGATCGTTGGGTTAGGTACGATCCCGTCGTATAAAACATAATCGATTGCTGCATTATCCAAAAGCTCTGTTACTTTTGTCGCTATGCCATGTTCGATCAATCCTTTATCAGTAATGACAGCTGCTTTGCTGAATCCTCGCTGCTGAAATTCGGGAACGATTGACTCAATCGCTCCTTTTCCAAAATACGATGTTTCATTTAAAATCATTCGATTACTCATTTTCTATTCCTCCTAATTTGTATTATTTTTCACAATAAAAACGAAAGAACTTCAAGCAACCGGTTGCCCAGTTGCTTGTTGCTACAGTTCAAAGACTGGGGTCAATTCACGGCTGACTGGGGAGGCATCTGGATTTGTTTCCATGATATCTTCCATGTATTTCCACCATTTTTGATTGATCGGTGTATTTGCCATTTTTCCCCATAACTCTTCATCTTCGACCACTAAGTAACCAAATAATAAACTTGTACTCGGATCAAGATAGATCGAATAGTCAATGACCCCATGTTCACGAAGCGCTGTGCGCATCTCTGGCCAAAGTTCATCATGTCTTTTTTTGTATTCTTCTTGTTTTTCTGGGTAAACTTTCATGCAAAAGGCTTTTTTCACCATGTCAGACACCTGCTTTCGTATGAACTTCCTCCAAATAACCTGCTTTCGGAGTAACACCAAACGCATCTGCTAAGCGCCACAAATTCTCATCTGTGATTGTTTGCAAGATTGGTCCTTGCGCTTTGACGTACGTATAGACTTCTGCTGCCTTTTCTGCTGTCTCGATCAAACCAAAGACTTCATCCATGTCTTTTCCTGACCCGTAGATTCCATGTTGCGGCCATAAAACCAATCGAGTTTCTTTCATTTTTTCAGCTGTTGCTTCCCCAATCTCATTTGTTCCCGGAACCATCCACGGAATGATGGAAATCCCTTCTGGAAAAACAACTAGGCATTCCGTGCACATTTGCCACAGCGTACGACTAAAGGAACGCTCGTCTAATTCATGCGTAAAGCTCATCGCTAATAAATGGCTAGCATGGCAATGCATAACGATCCGATTATCTGGGTCTACTTCTAAACGGGCGATATGACTCATGAAATGACTTGGCAACTCGCTTGTAGGAAGGCAGTCATTTTCTAGCCCCCACAAAAGCTCTAAAGTTTTTCCATCTTCGGCAACTCGAACGATTCCAAGGTTTTCGGCAGGTTCGCTCGCTACATTTTTAAAATATCTTCCTGAACCAGTTACAATAAAATAGCATCCTGCTAAACGGCTGGCATCAAAAATCATCGAGATGCGGCGGGTCACTTTTTCAGGATCCAAGAACGGTGTGATTTCTTCTTCTTTGAGTAAATAAGAAATATTCCCGCCATTTCGTTCATCCCATCCCAAGCGATAAAGATTCGATGTCGTTTCAATCATTTCTTTCACATAAGGCGCTTGTAAAATATCTATTTTTTTCAATATAGCCACACTCCTATTTTCTTAATCCCAACACGTCTTTTTGATATTCTTGGACTTCTTCCAGCCAATCCAAACCAACTGGAACTTGATTTTTGTAACAGAAATAATTCCATACATCGGCATACGGGAAATCTTTCAATTCTTCCGTGTAAGCCATTCTTGAAGTAAAGTCAAAAGCCAGCTCCATTTCTTTCAATCGCTCAACTGGTTCCAGCATAGCTTTCATCAATGCTTTTTGTGTATTTCTCGTACCAATGACCCAAGCAGCGATACGATTGATCGTTGCATCAAAGAAATCCAGACCGATATTCGTTTTTTCCAGTAATTCGTTACGGACTAATTCTTTAGCAATTTCCTGCAATTCATCATCCATCAAAACGACATGATCTGAATCCCAACGAACTGGACGAGAAACGTGCAACATGATTCCTTTGCTGAATAACGCTAAGGAAGACAATTTATTGGAAATCACTTCTGTTGGATGAAAATGTCCAGCATCTAGACAAACAAGTTTGTCACGAGTCAACCCGTAACCCATATAAAATTCATGGGAACCGACTGTATAAGCTTCAGCGCCTAAACCAAATAGTTTGCTTTCTACTGCATCTTGTACATACCGTTCATCTAGCTCTTCTGTAAAAATTTCATCGAGCGATTCCATCAAACGTTTCCGTGGGGTAAAACGGTCGATTGGATTGTCTTTCATCCCATCAGGTACCCAAAAGTTATTGATACATGTTTGTCCAATTTCTTTTCCAAAGTATTCTGCGATTTTGCGGCTTCTTTTTCCGTGTTCGATCCAGTATTCACGAACTTCTTTATCTGGGTGAGCTAATGTAAAGCCGTCTTTCATCATTGGATGCGAAAAGAAAGTCGGGTTGAAATCAAGACCGATTTCTTCTTTTTTTGCCCACTCTACCCATTTCTCAAAATGCTTCGGCTCAATCTCATTGAGATCGACCGCTTCTTCTGTGTCCAAATAGATAGCATGAAGATTCAACTTATGTTTGCCCGGTATCAACGAATATGCCTTCTCCAAATCTTGTCTAAGCTCTTCGGGTGTCCGTGCAGCTCCTGGGAAATTTCCTGTTGCCATGATTCCACCAGTCAATTCGCCATCCGGTGTCAAGAAACCTTTGACATCGTCTCCTTGCCAGCAATGCATAGAAATTTTGATGTCCTGCATCTTTTCTAGTACAGCATCTGTATCTACACCGATAGTTGCATATTTTTCTTTTGCTTGTTCGTAATTTCTTTCAATCGTGTTCATACGATTACTCCTTTGATTTTATTCACGTACCATTCCATCGTGTTTTGCTTATTTTCATCTGGGTAAAAAGTTTCACATGGAAACGACTGTTTGATTACATTTCTTGCTTGTTCTATATTCGAAAACTGACCTGTACTGAGCATTTGCATGGCAACATTCCCGATTGCTGTGGCTTCACTAGGACCTGCTTCTACAATGATTCCGGCATAATCTGCTGTCAATTGATTCAGTAAGCGATTATTCGATCCGCCCCCTACGATGTGCAGTTTTTCCAATTTCGTTCCAGTCAAGTGTTCTACTTTGATCAGCTCTTGTGCGTAACAAAGAGCAAGATTATCATACACACAACGAGCGATAGCTCCCGATGAGACAGGGACTGGCTGCTCTGTTTCAAAACAGTATTGCTGAATCTCTTCTATCATATTTTTAGGATTCAAAAATCGAGGGGCATTGATTTCCATCACTTGTTGCAGCGGCTTTTCTTTTGCAGCAAGTTCTGCCAATTCCGCGTAACTGTATTCGTACTCCTGCATTCGAGCAACTTCCTGGATCAACCACATCCCCATGATGTTTTTCAAAAAACGCACCGTATTATGAGCGCCCCATTCATTCGTGTAATTCTCAGAAAAAGCGGCGCGAGAAACATTGGCGATCTTTGTTTCCATCCCTAAAAGCGACCATGTTCCGCTGCTGATATAGCCCCAATGTTCTCCTTGCCCTGGTGTTCCTAATATAGCTGACGCCGTATCATGACTTGCTACTGTGATAAAGGTCACATCTGGCAAATCATGTTTTGAGAATTTTTCTTTTTGCAAATCTCCTAGTATCGTTCCCGGCTCTGTCAATGGAGGAAATAATTCTTTCGAGACACCAACTTTTTCAAGAAGTTCTGTTTCCCACTCTTTTGTTCCTGCATTCAGCAGCTGCATAGTAGACGCATTGGTTTTCTCCGTCACCATATTGCCAGTAAAGACGTAGCCTAAATAATCAGGAATCAATAATAATTTATGTGCTTTTGCCAAATGGTCTTTTTCTTCGACAAACAATTGGAATAAGGTATTGAAAGGCTGGATCTGAATCCCTGTTTGCTCATACAACTTATCTAGAGAATAGCTTTCAGAAAACTGTTTTACTGCTTCATCGGTACGATCGTCCCGATAAGCGATCGGATCATTCATCCGTTCCCCTTGTTCGTCAATCAAACAGTAATCGACTGCCCATGTATCGATCCCTGCAAAACAGTGATCGATCCCTGTTTTCTTTAATTTTTCAAATCCAATCAAAATCTCTTCGATAAGATAATCGATCTTCCAGCGGTCATGACCGTCTTTGTTCCGAAAGCCGTTCTTGAATCGGTGTACTTCTTCCAAGACTAAAGAACCTTCATCATTCCTCGTACTTTTCATTAGTCGTCCGCTTGACGCACCGATATCGATGGCAACAAATGTCGGATTCATTTCTCCACCTCTTTTACTTTATTGTTGATTAACGCTTCATTAATAAAGCGTCATCATTTATTAACAATGCTATCATATTACATAAACTTATATTTTGCTTCACACTATTTTGGTATATAATTGCATTATCTTGACAAGTTGGGAGTGTTTACATGGATTACTGGGAAAAAGCCAATCACTCATGGTCGGAAGACTCAAAAAGAGTGATCTTGACACCTACGCAAAGAAGTAGGAATTTATTTTTTTATATCCAAGAAATCGGTTACTTTAAAGCGCCGGTCCCTTACTATACTGAACGAGCACATTTACCTTCTTATTTGATAAAATTTACTTTGTCTGGCGAAGGTTTGCTTACATATAAAGATAATCAGCACCAGCTAAAAGCTGGAGACCTCTTTTTTATTGACTGCCAAGAATATCAGCGTTATCAAACGATTAGCGAAGAACCATGGGAAATGGATTGGATCCATTTGAATGGTCAGAGCGTCCAATCATTTTATCAAGAATTCACAAAAGATGGCCATAACACCTTCCATTCGACAGGTGATCCATCAGAAAACAAGATCCATCATCTGATCACAGAATTGATCCACATGCAGCAAGGTGCGAATGCCCGTACCGATTTCCAGTCCTCTGTAGCTATCCACGAGCTGTTGAATGAACTGATTTTGCAGAAGTATCAGCTGGATTTCGAAGAAGAAGATATCCCACCTTACGTTTATAAGCTTAAGCAATACTTGGACGAACACTTCAAAGAAACGATCACACTTGATCAATTAGAACAGCAATTTTTACTGAATAAATATCAGCTGAGCAAAGATTTTTCCAAATTCATCGGTTCTCCGCCAATTGATTATTTAATCAGCAAAAAACTCTCTTACGCTAAAGACCTTCTTCGGTATACAGAATTTACTATTCGAATGATTTCCGAAGAAATCGGAATTGAGAATTTTGCTTACTTTAGTCGCTTGTTCAAAGCAAAAACTGGATTATCACCGAGAGATTTTCGTAAATTTAGCTGATTCATATAATATGTATGCACTTTTTTTAAATATTTATAGTAGAAAAATAAAATAACCGCAGTTTCTGCTTCTATATAAACAACAGCAGCTACTTCGGTTATTTTTTGAGCAATCATTCTCATTGTTCATCTTCAAAATGTTCATAATGAACAAGCTGGTTTTGTGTATCGCGTTTCAAAAATTCTTTAGGCGTTATACCAAACTCTCTCTTGAATGCTTTCAGAAAATGTGGATAAGACGAAAAACCACTTTTACTATATACAGCACTAGAACTACGGTACTCTCGCAACAAGTGCTTGGCATAGATCAGCTTTTTCTTCATTACATACTGATGAAACGTAAATCCAGTGTACTTTTTGAATTCTCGGGTGATATGGTATTTGCTGACAAAAAATTGCTTCTCCATTTCCTCTAAAGAAAGCGGATGAGATAAATTTTTTGAGATATATTGCAACATTTGTTCCACACGCTCATTTGGAACTACAGCATTCTGTTCTTGCGCACTCTCTTCTTTTTGTACTACTTGATTGAGAAAAATCAAGTATTCTACCAGAGCTTGTTCATATTTTATATCTTCACCGTAAATTTTTTTATCAGGAGGATGGTCGATAAATGATAATTTTTGCTTCAATACTTCCTGTTCGACTTGCAATACACGACTCCTTTTCTCTCCCATTGGTTGAAAACAAGCCGATAGATTAGACCACGGCGTGGAACGACTTTCCAGAAAAGAAGGGGTAACAAAGATATAGACACGCTCGAATACATCTGAAGACTGGCGGACAATACGATGCAAATCGTTGGAATGGATGAGCAGCACACTTCCTGCTTTGATCGTAAATTGCCGTCCGTTCAAATAAAAAGTCGCTTCACCCTTTAATGTAGCATGGATCTCATAGAAATCATGGTGATGGTAGATTGTTTTATTTTGGCTGACGACATCTTTGACATGATAGATTTCATACTGATCAGAAACCATCGTATTGACTTGTTCACCGCTTATTTTCTTTTGGAGCATGTGCTGCACCTCCTTTGTTCAGTTGTGCACAATTATATTATATCACGTTTTTTGTAATCAAAAAGAGCTGCTTTTATAGACTCTTATAAAAAAGAAGAGACGTGACCTCTTCTAGCCCCGCCCCCTCCATTCTAAATATTAGTTAATCAATGTCTTCTTTACATTATTCAAGAAGACTTCTTCCATAACGAATCCCATCATCTTTTGTTTCTTCAAGAACCACATACAGATACGGACGGTTCTTCTTGATGATTTCTTTGATTTTTGTGTACTCGATCACACCGTCTCCCAAATTTACCGGCACGATTTTTTCCTGTTCGACACGAAAATCTTTCAAATGAACCGCACATATCTTTTCACCAAAACGCTCAAAAGCTTCTTCTACCAATTGGACTTGTTCTTGATAATTAGTACTTGTGATCAAATTTGTCGGATCTAAAATGATTCCTAGATAGTCCGAATCCACTGCTTGGATCAGCTGCTCTACTCTTGCTAAAGAATACACCGGATGATTCAAACCTGGTTCTATCCCCACCATCATTTGGTATTTTTCTCCAGATTTTACCAAGCGACGGATAACGGACACTGCTTCAGCAAATGCTTCATCTGTGAAATTTTCTTCCGTATATTGGATTTCCGGCAAGACACATCCAGTTTCCGAAGCAACCATCGACGCACCAAAGGAAGAAGCATAGTGAAGATACTGCTCGAACTTTGTCAGCAACTCTTCTCGTATCGTTAAATCTGGATGAATCATATTGATATAGCAACTTAAAATTCCTACGGACACTTCTTGCTTTTCTAAGACTCGTTTGACATAATTTCCCATCCCAGAATTGATTTCATTTGCGCCAGAAGATATTTCAGGAAACGAAAGACCTAAGGCGAGCTGCAGTGTATGGATCCCTTGTTCTTTTGTTTTTTCTGCAAGCTCTTCTATCGTTTGGACTTGGGAAAGATCATGTCCTCTAATTGTAATGTTCAACATAATTATTCTCCTAACTCAGCATATTGGGTAGCCACATGACGATTTGCGGGAAATAGGTAATCAAAAACAAGACGACTAGGATAATCCCATAAAACGGAAGAAGCGGTTTCAGCATTGCCTCTGCTTTTACGCCTCCTACACTTGCACCGACATACAGCCCTGTACCTACAGGCGGCGTGATGGATCCTACACACAGATTCATGATTGAAAACAACCCGTAATGTACAGGATCAACCCCTACACTTGTGACGATCGGTAAAAATATTGGTGTAAAAATCAAAATAGCAGGCGCTACATCCATAAACATGCCCACAAGTAATAACACAAGATTGACTAATAACAGAATCACTAGCTTATTATCCGTTACGCCCATAATCAACGAACTAATTGCCTGAGGAATACCGGTAAACGCCATGGCGAAAGACATCATGGAAGAAGTAGCTAATAAGAACATGATCGTCCCTGACATTGCTACTGATTGAAACAACATATTAGGTATATCTTTTAGTTTTACCGTTTTATAGTAAAACATAGCAATCAGCAGGGAGTAAATGACAGCTATCGCTGAAGCTTCTACTGCTGTAAATATCCCCGTCAAGATACCACCGATAATGATGACAATCAATAGAAGGCTAGGAATCGCCTCTTTTATTATTTTTCCAGCATGAGCCATCTGTCCTTTTTCGACAACAGGGTATTTATTCTTTTTAGCAACGATGAATGCTACTAGCATGATTCCTAGTGCCCACAAAGCCCCTACGAGATAACCTCCCATAAATAAAGCCGAAATCGAAGCACCACCAGCAACAAGTGAATACATGATAAAAGCAGTACTTGGAGGAATGACCATACCTGTCGGAGCTGACGCGATATTGACCGCTGTCGCAAACTTCCGGTCATATCCTTCTTCCACTTGCTGAGGAATCAAGACTCCGCCAATCGCGGTAGAAGCGGCAATGGCTGAGCTAGAGATGGAACCAAATAAAGCATTCCCTAACACATTCGTATGAGCCAAAGCCCCCGGTACGCGTCCGACGAACAACATCGCAAAATCCACTAGTTTCTTGGCTATCCCTCCATTATTCATGATAATACCTGAAAGAACAAAAAACGGAATAGCGATGAGCGAAAAACTGTTGATACTTCCCACCATTTTTTGAGCTGAACTAAAAGCAGAAACATCAAACGGTATAACTAACAATAAAGTCATCATTGATGAGAACGCAATACTTATAGCAATCGGCATCCCTAATACAAGCAACACGACAAATACAAAAAATAACACTAATCCGGCTTCTATTGCCATTTTATTCCTCCATTTTTATATTTTTTCTTGAATTGCTGGCTTGTTGCTTAATGTATCGATTAGATTGATCAGACTATAGATAATGATGAGTATACCTGAGACAGGTATTGACAAATAGACGTACCCCATCGGAATGCTTAAAGAAGGTGAGATCTGCCCCATTGTCAATGTGACAGCATTCCATCCGCCATACACCATGATCATCGCAGCAAATACCAGAAATAAACTTTGAACAACGACTTCTAAAATCTTACTTTTTTTACCAGATAATTTTTCACTTAAAACCGTTACGGCTAAATGTGCTTTTTGTCCCACAACATACGCGGAAGATAACATGGCAAACCAGACAAGACCGAATCGGACAAGCTCTTCTGTGACCGTATTTGGATTTCCTAAAACCGTTCTGGAAAATACTTGCCATAAAACGACAGCGACCATCCCAACAAGCAAAACAGCTCCTAGGATCTCTAACACCTTATTTAAAATCATTTTCATCACAGCTACGCTCCTTGCTCTTGGATCTTTTGATAAAGGTCTTTGTAGGCAGGATCGTTTTTGAATGTATCATGAATCGGCGCGACTGCCTCTCGAAACGGTGTATTATCTACATCATTGAATTGAACTCCATGTTCTTCTTGTGCTAAAGCTTTTTCTTCTTCAATTGCTCTGGCAAAAGCTTCGATTTCAAAAACCGTCGATTCTTTTGCTGCTTCTTCAATCGCTTTTTCCTGTTCAGCAGTCAGCTGTTCTTTGATAGCATCATTCATGATGATGATATCGGGCACACGTGTATGCTCATCATAAGAATAGTATTTAGCTACCCCGCCATGTCCAGCTGTATACAAGACAAATTCATTGTTTTCTGATCCGTTGATCAAATTGGATTGAAGAGAAGTGTATACTTCATCACTTCCCATGGGGACTGGCGAACCGCCTAAAAGCTCTACCATTTTAATAGCTGTTTCGCTTTGCATCACACGGATTTTCTTTCCCTTCAAATCTTCCGGTGTATGGATTGGTCCATCTACCATATAAAAACTGCGTTGACCAGAATCATAATAGGTCAATCCGGTAAACCCTAAATCTTTGGTAGATTGGTAGATTGGTTCCATTATTTCTTCATTATCCATCACCTTAAAGAAATGTTCTTCATCATTGAATAGATAGGGAACTGAAAAAATCGAATAATCTTTAGAAAAACTTTCCAATGCTGAGGCACTTACTTTTGTGAAATCTACTGCTCCTGACTGTGTCAACTCGATCAGTTCACGTTCTCCACCCAGTTGTCCATCTGGAAAATACTGGATCTGTACGAAACCATCTGTTTTTTCTTTTACTAAACGCCCAAATTCATTCATTGCATCAATTACCGGCTGGCTGTTGCTTGCATAAGCAAAGCGCAAGGTAACTGTCTCATTTACGTCTGCATCTGCGACAGTTGCCACACTAGAATTATTTCCGCAGCCGCTTAGACCTAGCAGACCTAGGCTAAGCGAACTTGCTGCAAACAGCAGTGATGTTTTTTTCATATGGGTTTCCTTTCTTTTAACAATAAGAGACTAGCAATTCTGTCAAACAAAGCACCGTTAACGACTGTCCATAAGGCATTGCTGTGATTCCGATATTCCGATAAAAATCTAAACTATCCCCCATTCCTGTCCCGATTGAAACGTTTTGGACTTCTCCTTTTTCATCGATTTGTTCAAGCAATCCTTGGATAGCACGATAAGCGACTTCTTTATATTCTTGCGGCAAATAACGTTTATGGACCGCTTTCAAAATACCGTAAGCAAATCCTGCAGTTGCAGAAGATTCCACATAAGAAGAAGGATCATCTAACAACGTATGCCATAAACCGCTTTCAGATTGATAAGTTTTTAATGCGCGCACTTGTGCTTCAAGTGTTTCAATCAATAATTTGCGCAATGCATCTTCTTTCGATAGTTCTAAGATCTCGATGATTTCTGGAATAGCAATCGTCAACCAGCAGTTTCCACGAGCCCAAAATGCTTCGGCGTAGTTATGATTTCCTTCAAACGTCCAGCCGTGATACCACAACCCTGTCCGCTTATCCATCAAGTATTTGATGTGGATCATAAACTGGTAACGTGCTTCTTCTAAATATTCAGGGCGATTCAACAGTTTCCCGATTTTTGCCAAAGGAAGCACTGTCATCATCAATGTATCATCCCACAGCTGATTCTTATTTTCCGGTCCATATGTGGCATGTTGCAACCCCTCTTCATTTGTCCGAGGCATGTCATTCATGACCCATTCTGCCCATTGTTCTAAATAAGGCAAATAGCGTGAATCTTTCGTGTCTTCATACAAGTAAGCCATCGTCAACAATGGGGCCATCGTATTGACGTTTTTTGGCGGAGCGCCTTCTTCCATCCGATCTTCAAACCATTCATTGACTACTTGATAAGCGCGAGGATTTTTTGTCATCTGGTAATTTTTATAAATACCGTATAATCCGACACCTTGTGGCCAATTCCATACTGTCCAGCTTTTGTCATCTACTTTCAATCCATCAAAGTCCAATAAAAAATCACCGTTATCGTCTTTGATCGTTGTCAGGTTTTCAACGAGTAGGTCAATTTTTTCTTTCACTAATTCTTTAGGTACAAAAATCTCTTCTTTAATAATCATCTTTACGCCACCTTTTTTAAACGCTTTCATTTTATATCCTTAATATAGCAGTAATACTGTTCACTATAAATATCGCTTTTTGAACAAAAACTGTCTAAAATTGACCTAAACGTTAAATAACAAAAGTAACTTTCAAATACTTAGAAAACAAAAAAAGAACTTGGAGAAACAACGTTTTCCAAGTTCTTTTCATCTATTTTTTTATCTCTTTTCTACGCTTTCTTTTGCTTATCCATTGTAAGCATCAATGATGATTTGTTTCAATTCAGAGATCAATGGTTCTTTCGGATTAGCTGTCGTACATTGGTCTTCGTAAGCTAATTCAGCCATACGGTCTACGGTTGTATCTAGTGTTTCTTGTGTGACTCCTTGAGCTTTCAGACTCATGTTGATGCCGACAGATTTTCCTAATTCATAAACAGCAGTTGCTAAAGCTTCGACTAATTCCTCTGTTGTTTCGCCTTTCAGACCTAAGAATTTTGCAATATCTGCGTAATCTGTATCTGCACGGAAATAGTCATATTTAGGGAACATCGCATGTTTTTGTGGATCTTTTGCATTATAGCGGATAATATGCGGTAAAAGAATCGCATTTGTCCGTCCATGAGGGATCCCGTATTCCCCGCCGATTTTATGTGCGACTGAGTGACAAATACCTAGGAATGCGTTAGCAAACGCCATACCAGCCATTGTAGAAGCGTTGTGCATTTTTTCACGTGATTCCATATCAGGTGTTTTCACTGATTTTTCTAAATAGTCAAAGACTAATTTGATCGCTTGCAGACTCAACCCGCGTGTATAATCTGAAGCCATGACTGAAACATAAGATTCAATGGCATGCGTCAACACATCCATTCCTGTATCTGCTGTGACAGATGCTGGAACTGACATGACGAATTGAGGATCGACGATTGCGACATCCGGTGTCAATGCATAATCTGCCAACGGATATTTCACATGTGTTTCACTGTCAGTGATGACCGCAAATGGTGTTACTTCAGAACCAGTCCCTGATGTTGTCGGGATACATACGAATTGTGTCTTTTCTGGTTTATCGATCTTGTATGTCCGTTTACGGATATCCAAGAATTTTTGTTTTGCACCGAAGAAAGATGTGTCTGGGTGTTCGTAGAACATCCACATTCCCTTAGCCGCGTCCATTGCAGAACCGCCTCCAAGAGCAATTACTGTATCCGGCTTGAAGTCTGCCATCAATTTCGTTCCTGCGTATACGGTATTTGTCGATGGGTTCGGTTCAACCTCTGAGAAGACTTCGATTTTCACATCATTTTTGCGTCGTGCCAATACTTCACGAACTGTATCGCAGTAACCAAATTGGACCATACCTGGGTCACAAACGATCATGACACGTTCAACATTTTCCATTTTCTCTAAGTACAATAGAGAATTCTTTTCAAAGAAGATTTTTGGCGGTAATTTGAACCATTGCATGTTATTTCTCCGTTTCGCTACAGTTTTGACATTGATTAAGTTTACAGCAGAGACGTTACGAGAAACAGAGTTCTTACCATAAGAACCGCATCCCAAAGTCAATGACGGAATCATTTCGTTATAGATATCACCGATGCCGCCTTCTGCAGATGGTGTATTCACTAAAATACGACAAGCTTTCATTCGAAGACCGAATTTGACATGCAACTCTTCGTTTTCTGAATGAATAACTGCTGTATGTCCTAATCCTCCAAGATTCAACATACCTTCACACAAATCAAACGCATGGTCCGTGTTGTTAGCTTTGATCATGGCAAGAACTGGAGAAAGTTTTTCTCTTGATAGCGGATAATCTGGTCCTACGCCTTCCAATTCAGCAATCAGCATTTTCGTTCCTTTTGGTACACTGATTCCTGCCAATTTAGCGATTTCCATCGCAGAATGTCCAACGATTGATGGATTGACCGCATATTTTCCTTCGTTCATCACTGCATCTTCCAATTTTTGCAATTCATCTGGTTTTACGATATAAACTTGGTGTGCTTGGAATTCCGCTTTTACTGCTGCGTAGATTTCTTTGTCCACGATCACAGCTTGTTCAGAAGCACAGATCATCCCATTATCAAATGTTTTCGAAACGATCAAATCGTTCACTGCACGTTTGATTTTTGCTGTTTTTTCAATATAAGCTGGTACGTTACCTGGACCTACACCTAAAGCTGGTTTTCCTGTAGAGTAAGCAGACTTGACCATCCCAGCTCCACCTGTCGCTAAGACGATCGCGATACCTGGATGGTTCATTAGCATAGAAGTCGCTTCGATCGATGGATGTTCGATCCATTGGATACAATTTTCAGGAGCTCCGGCAGCGATAGCAGCATCACGTACCACTCGTGCTGCTTCTGCAGAAGATTTTTGGGCACTTGGATGGAAAGCAAAAACGATTGGATTTCTTGTTTTCAACGCGATCATTGATTTGAAAATCGTTGTGGAAGTCGGATTCGTTGTTGGAGTTACTCCGCAAACCACACCGACTGGTTCAGCAATTTCAATCAATCCTTTTTGGACATCTTCATTGATTACACCAACTGTTTTATCATGTTTGATATTATGCCAAATATATTCGGACGCATACATATTTTTGATTGCTTTATCTTCGTAAACACCGCGACCTGTTTCTTCCACAGCCATCTTTGCTAATGGCATATGTTGATCTAAAGCTGCCATTGCCATTTCATGCACGATATGGTCCACTTTTTCTTGATCAAAGCTTTCCATTTCTTTCAATGCTGCATTTGCTTTTTCTGCCAAACCATCAATCATTGCTTGTACGTCAATTGTCTTCGTTTTTTCTTTTTCCATTACTTTAGCCATCATTATCCTCCTAATGGGTCATGGTTATTTGTTAAATCATTCACATGTATATGATACAATATTTATTTTTCTATGTAAACACTTTTTTGTGATTTTTTTCACAGTTATTTTAAAATACAAAATTGCTTTATTTACAGGGATTTGTATAGAAAAATATATAAAGTTATTTATTATTATTTATATGACACACCCAATTATTCAATGTTGAGCAATGTATCCCATGCTCTTATCTCTTTCTTTTTTGAATAAAAAAGGAGGTAGGACATCTTTCTGCCCTACCTCGTCTTTAAATAAGCTTTGATACTTATTTTTCTTTCTTCTCTTCTGTCTCTTCCAACGTTTCTGTTGTTTCAGTTTTTACTTCAACTGTCTCAGCTGGTTCTTCTGTTGTTTCAACAGTCGTTGTTGCATCATTTGTTACGACAGTCCCTGGTTTGACCGTTTTGATTGCTGCACGATCGTACTCAAGGAAGATCCCTTCGCAGTCTAAAACGACTGTCCGTTTATCATTGTCGATTTCTGAAACAACTCCGTGTAATCCGCCGATCGTTACGACTGAATCACCTGGTTTCATGCTATCTAACAAGTTTTGACGTTCTTGCTGTTGTTTCTTTTGCGAACGTGACATAAAAAACCACATTGCTAATAGCGCGATAAACATCACAAGCATTGGTAATGATCCCATTTTTTTCACCTCACTAATTCTGTATCTACAAAAAACACTTTAGCAGAAAAATGCTGCTAACACTAGTTTTTTACTTAATTTTTAAAAGATTTTCCTTTAGAAGCTTTTTGCGTTTTCTTTATTGAACCCGTATTCTTCAAAAAAGGCTTCTCTAAATTCAAGCAAATTATCATCCATGATCGCTTGACGTACTTGTTTCATTAAATTCAACAAGAAGTATAAATTATGGTAAGAAGTCAAACGAATGCCAAATGTTTCATCACATTTGATCAAATGGCGGATATAGGCACGTGTATAGTTTTTACATGTGTAACAATCACATTTCTCATCAATTGGACGGAAATCATGGGCATATTTCGCATTTTTCACTACTAGACGGCCTTGAGAAGTCATACATGTGCCATTTCGAGCGATTCGAGTAGGCAAGACACAGTCAAACATGTCTACTCCACGGATAACACCATCGATCAATGAATCAGCAGCACCGACACCCATCAAGTAACGTGGTTTGTTTTCGGGGATCAACGGTGTAGTGAATTCTAATACACGATTCATTTCTGATTTAGGTTCCCCCACAGATAACCCGCCGATTGAGTAACCAGGGAAATCCATGCCGACTAGATCTTTCGCGCTTTGACGACGAAGATCTTCAAATCCTGATCCTTGGATGATTCCAAATAATCCTTGACGGTCTGGGTTCGCATGAGCTTTCAATCCTCGTTCTGCCCATCGAGACGTACGTTCTACTGATTTTTTCACGTAGTCGTAACTTTCATCGAATGGGGGACATTCGTCAAAACTCATCATGATATCAGAACCCAATTTATTTTGGATGTTGATTGCTTTTTCTGGTGATAAAAACATACGCGAACCGTTCAAGTGGTTTTTGAAATGCACGCCTTCTTCTTCGATATTCCGCATATCACTTAATGAAAAAACTTGAAAGCCGCCTGAATCTGTTAAAATCGGTTGATCCCAGTTCATAAATTTATGCAGTCCGCCAGCTTCTTCTACTAAGTCTTCACCAGGGCGTAGCCATAAATGATATGTATTACTTAAAATAACGCCAGCACCCATTTCTTTCAACTCTTCTGGGGACATTGTTTTTACTGTAGCTAATGTTCCTACTGGCATGAACATTGGTGTGGGAAAAGTTCCGTGCGGCGTGATCAATTCCCCTAAACGCGCGCCAGTATGTTTTTCTTTCTTGATTAAACGATAGCGAATGGCAGGTTGCGTCATTCATTTCCCTACTTTCTATATAAAATATCTTGACAACTCCCACCATCATAATCGTTTCAAGTGCTTTTTGCAAGTTCCCTCGGCTTCCTTCTACTTTATTTAATATTCTTTTTTTTATCTTTTTTTCATGAATAACAAAAAGAAAAAAACATTATGACAGAAATTTTTTTTGATACATGGTATATTGGTTTTATGAAAGAAAGGAGGGGAAAATCATGCAATCTTCTGCAGAATTAAAACGCCAAGCAAAAGAGAGTTTAAAAGGTCGGTGGGGTCAAGCTGTTTTATTAAATCTAATCCCTACATTGATTGGTATTGCTGCTATTCTTCTTATTATGATTCCTATTATCTTGTTTGCTATTGCCACATATGATGGATCAGCGAACGTCTCAGATGCGATGGCATCAGGAAGCGGTAGTTCAGGAGGCGGCGGTGGAATTATTTCTAGCATTATCAGCGCTTTGTTCATGAGTGGTATTTCTTGGACTTATCTTGATGTTTTACGCGGTCAAAAAGATCAGATTGAACCATTCAAAGATGCATTTCGTGGATTCAAAGGTTTGTTTATCGGCGGAGTGATCGGCTTAGCTGTACTGATTTCAATCTTTACAACATTATGGGGTTTGTTATTAGTTATTCCTGGAATCATTAAAAGCTATTCTTATTCTCAAAGCTATTTTATCTATTATGATATCGTCCAAGAAACAGGTCAAACGCCTAAAGTACTGGATACGATCACCGCAAGTCGAAAATTGATGGATGGTTACAAAGGAAAACTTTTCTGGTTAGATCTTTCATTTATCGGCTGGCATATCTTAGCATTAGCAACTGCTGGTATCGGTTATCTATGGCTCAGCCCATACATTTCCGCAACAAAAGCAGCATTTTATGAACAATTGCCGAAAGATATTTAAAAGAGAGTGTGAGCCTGCCGTTTAATTCCGAGTCACAAAAAACAGTTTCTCATGTTTGATGAATATCGTGACTTGTGACCGAGGGGTTGGCAGGAGAACACCGTTTATCGAGAGGCAGTAAAAGAAACATTCAGCCTATTAGCAAAAAAGGAGGTGTGACAACATTCATGTCACATCTCCTTTTTGTATAGTTCCAGTAAAAAGAAAATCAACTTAGAAACAGTTAATTATTCCTCTTCTTCTTCTGCTTCCGGTAATCGATGGAACTTGATCAGTTCATTGACCGCGATTGGTACGATAGACAAAATCCCTACCAAGAACCAGTGATTCAAACTGATGTGTACTAGGCCGAATAGTTCTTGCGTAAACGGCAGCAAAGCAACAGCCGTTGTAATAGCTAATGCCAGTAACGCCATTTCTACCAAAGCTTTATTGGTTGCTAAATTGACTTTGAAGATCGATTGACTGCTGCGTACATTGAATACATGCAAAATCGATGAATAAGCTAAGATCAAGAATGCAACTGTTTGACCAACATGCTGACTTGCGTCTACCCATGGGCTGATAGTATCGACATAACTACCTAAATAATAACCAAACAAGGTTACGATGGTGAAGACCCCTGCGTTTATGGCGATTTTTTGCAATAAGCCTCGAGCAAAGATCCCTTCATTTTTCGGAATAGGTGGCTGATCCATGATGCCGTGTTCTGCTGGTTCTCTTCCTAAAGCAAATCCTGGAAGCCCATCGGCAACTACATTGACAAACAGTAACTGTACAGCTGTGAATGGCGCTCCCCAGCCTAACAGCATCGCAATCAAAACAATAAAGATTTCCGAAATGTTGCAACTTAGCAAAAAGTTGATTGCTTTACGAATATTCTGATAAACCGAGCGTCCTTGACTGACAGCATCGACGATCGTCGCAAAGTTGTCATCCGTCAGAATCATATCTGCGGCACTTTGCGCCACGTCTGTCCCTGTGATCCCCATAGCACATCCGACATTACTTGCTTTCAACGCTGGTGCATCATTCACACCATCACCAGTCATCGCTACGACTGCACCTGTACGTTGCCAAGATTTGACGATCCGGATCTTGTCTTCTGGCGTTACCCGAGCATAGACAGAGAGAGCTTTGACACGCGCATCTAATTCTTCGTCTGATAATTGATGCAGTTCTGATCCTGAGAGTGCTTCTGACGGATCATTCAAGATACCTAATTCTTTCGCTATGGCACTGGCAGTTACCACATGATCTCCAGTGATCATGACTGTTTTGATGCCGGCCTTTTTCGCTCGCTTGATTGCTCCTTTACTTTCTGGACGTGGCGGATCGATCATTCCGATCAGGCCAATCAAACGTAAGTCTTTTTCCAACGCTTCAGAAGAAATATCTTGCGGTTCTTCGTCATAAGTAGCATAACCAACAGCAATCACTCTCAGTGCCCGTTTACCAAAGCGATCATTAACGATTGCTGCTTGTTCTACATCGCCTGAACTAAAGCGCGGAGCCAGAACATCGAATGCTCCTTTGGTGATTGAGATGTATTTTTCGCCCATTTGATGAACCGTTGTCATCATTTTTCGTTCGGAATCAAAAGGAAGCTCGTTTACTCGTGGATATTTTTCTTCTAATTCTGCTTTTGTATGATAATTCTCTTCAACAGCCCTAACGATGGCTGCCTCTGTTGGATTACCTTTGATAACAAGCTCATCGTCTTCTTGTTCGACCGTCACATCTGTACATAGTGCAGCCATTTTCAATATTTCCATCGCGCTGTTCGTCATTGAGTCTTCGATATTCGTTACTTCATCTTCTTTACTCCAGACTCGGCGGACGCGCATTTCATTTTGTGTCAGCGTTCCTGTTTTGTCTGAGCAGATAACATTAGCGGTTCCTAGCGTCTCTACTGCTGGTAGCTGCCGGATAATCGCATGTTTCCTGGCCATCTTCTGCACACCGTATGCAAGTGTTAACGTAACAATAACAGTCAAGGTTTCCGGTACAGCTGCAACAGCCAAGGAAATCGAAGTCATGAACATCTCAAGGAGTGGTTCTCCTTGCAGTTCGCCAATCACAAATACTAAAGCCGCAGCCGCTAAAGCGATCATACTGATTCGTTTGCCTAGCTGATTCAATCGGACCTGTAAAGGTGTTTTTTGCATGGTGTTTTCGTTCAAAAGATCCGCGATCTTACCCATTTCTGTAGCCATACCAATAGCAGTGACGATGGCTTTCCCACGACCTGCAGCAACCGTACATCCTTTAAATACCATATTAAGTTGGTCACCTAATGACTCATCTTCTTTTGCGACGAATGCTGCATCTTTTTCGACTGCTTCACTTTCTCCAGTCAACGCCGATTCTTCTACACGCAATTGTGATGCTTCGATCAAACGGGCATCGGCAGAAATAGCATCACCGGACTCTAAAACAAGAATATCCCCAACCACCAGTTGCTCTGACTCAACAGTGGTCACTTTGCCGTCTCGTATGACAGTTGCCGTTTGTTTATTCATATCTTGCAAGGATTCCAGTGCTTTTTCTGCGTTTCCTTCTTGGACGATCGCCAATACCGAGTTGATCACAACGATAGCGATGATCAGCAGTCCTTCAAATAAATCTCCATGCTCTGTAGCAAATGCAGTATAAAAGGAAATCACCGCTGCTATAAGAAGGATGATCGTTGTAAAATCCGACAAGCTTCGAAAGAATTTTTTGATCATCGATTCTTTCGGCGCCTCATCGAATTTATTCAATCCCTGCTTTTTTCGACGTTCATCCACTTCTTGTGAAGACAACCCAGTATCTGGATCTGCTTCTGTTACCTTCTTTACTTCTTCTATTGTCTGCTTGTATTCTTCCATCCTATTCCTCCTTCAAAATCTTCGCACAAAAAAAGGTACTTATTTTACTATAACATCCTTCATTTACTATAACACCCTTTTTTTAATTACTTCAAACAAAGGGCTTATTGATTATTTGTTAAGAAAGCATAAAATCCAAAGCGCTTATATTTGCAAACGCTGCCAAAAGATGCTATTATATAGTTGTAAGGAAGGAGGATACCATCAAATAAACAGAAGAATTTCTCGATAGAACAATGTAAGCAAACAAAGTTGTTAGAAGTACAGGTTTCACCCAGACATGCGTGTAGAGTACAAACCTATAAATAGTGAATGCGTATGGATGTTTGGATCACGAAGTATCCGAAACAAGAAGTAATGCGATACGTAACAATTGAATAACGTAAACGTCTGAAAATTGAATAGGAACAAGAGATGTTTCAAATGTTGAAGATGTAACGAAAACAAAATTTTTGTTTAACATGAAGAAATTCAACACCGTGCTTTGCATGTATGATGGAAAGTTACAATCATTTCTGTTTATTTGAATCCTTCCGAGATACAAGAAAGCCGAGCTTATCGAGAGCTCGGCTTTTTCTTTGTCATTAAATCTTTGTAAAACTTTTTGATATTCAAAAATCAGTGCTTTTCATAACCTTATTTCACGAACATCGCATCTCCGAAACTAAAGAAACGATAGCGTTCGTCAATTGCATGCTGATAAGCAGATAATGTCAATTCTCTTCCGGCAAAAGCACTTACTAACATGACTAAAGTTGATTTTGGCAAATGAAAATTGGTTGAGAAAGCTTCCACCACTTTGAATTCATAGCCAGGCGTGATGAAAATATCGGTCCATCCACTGTCTGCTTTGATTTCTCCATTGAATTTCGTTCCAATCGTTTCTAACGTTCGAATCGAAGTTGTTCCGACAGCCACGATTTTCCCGCCGTTTTTACGTACTTGATTCAATCGTTCAGCTGCTTCTTCCGTCAAACGGTAGAATTCACTATGCATATGGTGTTCTTCGATCTTATCTACGCTGACAGGACGGAATGTACCTAACCCTACGTGTAGTGTCAGATAGACTAATTCAACACCCTTTGCTTCGATCTCATCAAGCAGTTCTTTCGTAAAATGCAATCCCGCTGTTGGCGCTGCAGCAGAACCATTTTCTTTCGCATAGACAGTTTGATAGCGATCTGGGTCTTCCAGACGTTCTTTGATATATGGAGGCAATGGCATTTCTCCCAATGATTCAAGAATCTCTAGAAAAATTCCTTCATACTCAAAGTCAATGATCCGTCCGCCGTGTTCCAATTCTTCTTTCACTACTGCTTGCAATCTGCCATCACCAAAAGAGATTCTTGTCCCAACTTTGGCACGTTTCGCAGGTTTGATCAATGTCTCCCACGTATCTCCTTCTGTATTCGTTAGAAGAAGGACTTCTAAATGAGCACCAGTATCTGGTTTTTCTCCATATAAACGAGCGGGCAGAACTCGTGTATTATTCATGACTAGCGCATCACCAGGGTGTAATTCTTCAATGATTTCATGGAAATGCTTGTCTTCCATTTCTCCAGTTTTCCGATCCAAAACAAGTAAACGAGAATGATCGCGGTCTTTTAATGGTGTTTGTGCGATCAACTCTTCCGGCAAGTCAAAATCAAAATCTTCTGTTGTTAACATATCGTCACTCACTTTCTATCATGTGCTTCATCATTCTATCATGTTTTTCGTTCTGTTGGCAAAAAACGAATTCTTACAAGTATATTGTGTACTAACTAAAAACGGATAGAGGCGATTGCTTCTATCCGTTCATTCCATTCTATATATTTATTATTTCATTAGCCTGACTCTTCTTAAAATATTCCGACCAATACTCCAATTGTTGTAATACCCGTTAAAATAAGAATCACTTTTACGGCACTCAAATGTTTTTGAGAAATAAGATACCAAGCTAGTAAAACCATGAGCAAAGGTAAAATTTTTGGAAAAACACCATCTAAAACAGATTGAAGCTTGACGCTTTCATCGCCACTCATGTATTTTATTTTCGTTGATAAAGCTACATAATTAGCAGATAGGCCTCCTACAACCATGATTCCCAAAATATTAAATGCATTTGTGATGTGTCTTGAATTTTCTCCAACAATCACATCAATTGCATCTACTCCAAGTTTATAGCCTTTCATAAAGCAAAAATAACTAATAAATAATCCAATCATGAAATAAGCTATCATATAAAAAATCGGACCCATGGGACTTCCATCTTTAGCCATTCCCATAGCAATCGACAATAAAATCGGGATGACGATACCTTGAATAATCGAATCACCAATCCCAGCAATCGGGCCCATCAAAGTAGCCTTGATGGCAGTCGGCATTTCCTCGTCAACACCACTCTTATTAGCGATAGATTCTTCTAGTGAAGTCACGATCCCATTAATCAACTGTCCAGTTTGCGGTTCAGTATTATAGAACATAGAGTGACGGACCAAAAGTCTCTTTTGTGCCTCCAGATCATCTGAATAATACCGCTTGGCAAATGGCAAAAATGAATAAGCTTCCGCATGTGCTTGTAATTTTTCGTAAGACGAGGAGGATAAGGATGTCATAGCAAATCTTATCCATATTTGACGTAATTCTTTTTTGCTTAACTTTATTTTCTCAGTCATTATTTCTTCCTCCTAGAACATATCTTCATCTTCATAAGCTGCGTCATCTTTAGATGTATCGATTTCAGCCCCTAGATTTGTAGCTGCCAATGGTTGTTTTTGTTGGTTACTTGTTGCGATGTAAACCAAATAGGCAATCAGAGCGGCGATAAAAACTAATGCGAGTGTGCTGAGATTCGCAAATGCAATCAACACAAAACCGGCAAAGAAGAAAATAAGCTGTATTTTTTGTTTGATTACGATACTCATCAACATAGCAACACCAAGCGCTGGCAATACACCGCCTAAGACAGCGATGATATCTGTGATTTGATGAGGAACACTATTCAATAACCAATTGACCATCCCTTTACCGAAATAAATAGCCAGAGTTACAGGAAGAAATCGAATGATGAAAATAACTAATTGCGGATAGATAACGTGATTATAAACAATTCCTTTACCGTCTGCATTTTCTGCTGCTTTCTGTGCACGATTATTGAAGAAAGAGAAAAACGCCTGTTTTGAGTTGTGGAAAATCAATCCGAATGTTTGCCCTATAAGAATAGCTAAAGTGACCGCTACTGCTGGATCCTTTGTAGTTGCCAAAGCGAGTCCCAGTCCACCATATGATGCATAAGTAATCTCACTATTTGTCGCACCGCCAGTAGATAAGTTCGCTATAAAAACTGCCTGTACGGCTAGTCCACATAACACACCTGCTTTCACATCTCCAAAGGCTAGCCCTGTCAAAAAACCTGCAACTAATGGCCGGCCAACAACGTAAAAACCACCTGTCACACCAAGAAGGGGTGCAGAATCAACTGCTCCTAAATAACAAAATATACCAGTTAAAGCAGCGGAAAGTAGTAAATTAATATCCATTTTTATCCCCCATTTAAAAAATATAATCCTTCGCCTACATCAAAATTATTCTAATTGTATTTTTTCTTGACAACTTCCCATGATTTTTTTTCATCATCTGGCAACAATTGGAAAGTTACCCGATACCCACTAGTTTCTAATTTTTCAAATGCATCATATTCGTTTTGAGTTAACGCAACATTACGCGCCACATTGATAGCACCTGTGCCGCCAGAAATAGGTCCTACATTTACTACTTTTCCAAAATCGATTCCTGCTTCTGCTAGTTGCGCAAAATAAGCTGGAGAATCAGTGATAAGAAAGAAATTTTTATTTGATTTTACTGCTTTTGGGATACTTTCCTTTGCTTGTTCAACTGTATAAATACCTAGCTTTAATTCTGCCGCTGCTGCTTTTAAAACCTTTTTTCTTAACTCATCCTTGGCCACTTCGTCGCTCACTACAAGTATTCCTTGAACAGCGTATTGCTTCGTCCAACGTGTCATTGTTTGCCCGTGTATAACCCGGTCATCTATTCTTGCTAATGTGATTGTCATTTTATTTCCCTCCGTTATTAAAAAAAGTCATCCAAATCATTATTTTCTACTTCCGAATCAAGCAGACGTTCGATTGAACTTTGTGCTGTTTCAACAGCCTTTCGAGCGTACAAAGTGAATGTATCCTTGTCTACGTTTTCCTCAAACGAAAGCATCGTACCTATATCTAAAAGCATGGGAAGATTTAATCCAGAAATCACTTCAATATTCTCTGGATATTTCAATTTCAAACGATAACTCTCGTTATATGGTGTTCCCCCTTTGATGTCTGTGAATAAAAATAGATAATTATTTTTGATTTTTTCCTCGACTAAAGAATGGAATTGCTTAGAGAAAGTTTCGATTCCTTCTTCTGTCAGAGGTAATGCAAAAATATGCTCCGCCTTACCAGCAATCATTTGATAGGCATTTTTTAATTCGATGCTGAGTTGTCCATGGGAAACTAATAGAATGACTGCATTCATAAACGATCCCTCCTTGTCAAATTTTTACAAACGCTTGTATCACTGCGAATTTGCCTTTTTCTTTTGCCTTTAGCGTGTATTCCTTCACACTTTCTGGCACAATAAATGTTTCGCCATAATGGACTTCCATCGGTTGGAAAGTGTTATCATTCGAGCAAACAAGAATTTCGCTTCCTTCAACTAGACATAACATATTGACGCTTTCATTTGTTTGTAGCTGAACCTCATCTGTGAACCAATGCCGGATACTATCTATAAATTCAATCTCTGCTAGACCTGTACGCTCACTCGTTACTCCTATTTGTTGGTTTTCAAGCTTTTCACAATTTTCCAGTCTAGTAAAAAGGTGTTCATTAATGTATTCTTCATTTCGATCCATTTGTATATTTTCAATCCCATGTTCTAAATGAATCGGACGAGGCAGTCCATTTAGTCCCACACGCCCCCAGTCCCAAAGCTTAAAGGTAAAGATATACGGTGTGGCACTGATTTCAAGTACAACTGTATTTTTCCCTGAACAGTGTATGGTACCTGCTGGGATCGAAAAATGATCGTGCTTTTTGACAGTGATTTCATTGACATATTTTTCAGCTTCGAAATTTTCTCCAGTTTGATTGGCTTTTTTCAAGTCATTAAACAGGGTGTCTTTGGTTATTCCTGTTTTTGTCCCTAAATAGACCTTTGCTCCTTCTTTACAATCCAAAATGTAATAGGATTCATCTTGTGTAAAAGGCATCCCAAATTTATCAAAAGCGTATTCCGTTAAAGGATGGACTTGCAAACTCAAGTTTCCTCCGTCCATCGTGTCCAAATAATCAAAACGGATCGGGAACTTTCTTCCAAATCTTGCTCGTACTTTCTCTCCCAGCAAATTAGTTGTCTCTTCCTCCACCACAACTTGTGAAGGTATCTCAACAATGTCATTCTCGAATTGTAAAAGCAATGAGTTCTCTTCAGGAACACCGTCAAAAGCCCAACCATAATTTTCCTTGTCTTCTGGTAAATGAAAATTCTTTTTCATCCATTGACCGCCCCAAACACTTTCATCAAAATACGGTACTGTACGAAAGGGCTGTTTCGCTATTTGAGCAGTTGCCTGACGGTATTGACTGCCAGTGATCATTTTGGGCTGGTTAGTTTTGACCGTATCGATATAGTAATCGATTATTGGATATATACCATGCTGTAAACGATCTGCCATTGGCCATTCAAAAAAGAATCCTCTTTTAAATTTACCGATTCCTTCTTCATCAGGATTATTGGTTTTCCAATTGGTCATTTGTTCATTTCGGTAACGTAGCTGTATCTCCCAACGTGATACCCCTATAGAAATAAGAACATCTGCTTTTGTAAGAAGACTTGCACCAAATCCATAGATGACTTTTAATCCTTTACCTGCTAATCGTTCTCGTGCTGCTTCCAATTGTTCAGGTGGATAAAAATCTTGGATATTATAATGGGAATAGACACCAAATACTCGATCTTCTGTGATATGATCTCGAATTTTTTTCTGAACTTCCTCTACTGTCAATCCGTATTCGTCTATAAAGATTTTTTCTTTGATTTCTGGAAACTCACCAAGGAAATCGTTTTCAATTTCTTCTTTTCTTACTCCAGGATAGCATTCCAAAACGATGACTGCGTCTTCTCTATTACCTAGATAGCTTTTTATTTCTTCAATAATTGCTCTGTACCCTACAATCGCTTTTCCTTTATTTCTGACGTCTACAGTTGGCTTCAAATTATATTTCATTTCTAACAACCTTTCTATTGTCATTACATTATGATTATATAGCTAAGATACCATGATAACAATGGGTATTGATGTATGAAATTTCATTACAATAGCGTTAAATCAAGTATATATTCTCATTATTTCTTAGCTTGTTATAATTATAAAAATAACCAAACTATGTTATAACAATAGTATGATGATTTATTTTAGGAGGGTAAAAATGAAAAAAACAGCGAGTAATATTCCTTTATATGCACAAATTGCTGATGAACTGCGAACAAAGATTTTTATGGAAGAATGGGTAACAGGTATGAAAATCCCTACAGAAGAAAATCTTTGTGAATCCTACCATGTAAGCCGCATTACCGTACGAACTGCTATCGACAGTTTAGTAAATGAAGGGCTAGTAGAAAGAAAAAGAGCAAAAGGAACGTTTGTGACGGATTGGAAAACAGAAAAAGATGAACATTTTACGCTTGTACGCTCTTTTACAGATGAAATGAGAGAATTAGGTAAAGAAATAAAAACGATTCATGCAAGTATTTCAATTGAGAAAGCCAATCGAAAAATAGCAAAACTCCTTAACGTGAGTCCTGACGAAAAAGTAATGGTCATGAGACGTACTCGTGCAACTACAGCTGATGAAAAGCCATTCGTTTATTTCATTACCTACTTTAAATATCGAGCAGATTTTCCTACAGAGGATTCGGCTTATTATGATTCCTTTTACGAACTATTGAACCGATATCATATTCAAGTAAACCAATCGAAAGAATATATTGAAGCCATATTACCAGACAAAGAAATACAGGAAGTATTGAATATTACAGAACATGAACCAATTTTAAAAAGAGTACGAATCACCAAACAACTCGAAACAGATTTCAGAGAATATAGCGAATGCTATTACATTGGAAACAAATATCGCTATTATATTGATTTTTCTTAAAAAGAAACGATCATGTCTCTAATTAAAATAAAAAAACTACCCTATTTGTATTTTTTCATTGTTTTAGGCATACTAGTAATAGATAGTTCTTCATTGAAAATAGAAAAAGAGGTGGCACCATGATTGAATTTCAAAATGTGTCAAAGATTTATAAAGGTGGGAAAGTTGCTGTAGAGGACGTCAATCTTTCATTTGAAAAGGGTGAGTTCATTTGTTTTATCGGTACGAGCGGGAGCGGAAAAACGACGACGATGCGGATGATCAACCGAATGACTGATCCAACACAAGGGAAAATTTTGATTGATGGAAAATCCATCCAAGAAATTGATCCAGTGGAATTGCGACGTCAGATAGGCTATGTTATCCAAAGTATTGGATTGATGCCTCACATGACGATCCGTGAAAATATCACTCTTGTCCAAAAATTGTTGAAAGTCAGTCAAGAAGAACGGAATAAAACAGCTGAAAAAATGATTGATCTTGTGGAATTGCCCCGTGAGATGTTAGATCGCTACCCACATGAATTATCTGGTGGTCAGCAGCAGCGTATTGGAGTCGTTCGTGCCCTTGCAGCGAATCAAGATATCATCTTGATGGACGAGCCATTCGGTGCGCTTGATCCCATCACTCGCGATTCTTTGCAAGACCTTGTCAAAGATTTACAAGAGCGCTTGGGAAAAACGATCGTATTTGTAACCCATGACATGGATGAAGCGATTAAACTAGCAAGCCGTATCGCCATCATGAGTGAAGGTCGTGTGATCCAATTCGATACACCAGAAAATATTTTACGTCATCCTGCAAACGATTTCGTAGAAGAGTTGATTGGAGAAGATCGCTTACTACAAGCAAAACCAAATGCGACAAGAGTCGGAGAAGTTATGCTAAATACAGCAATCACGATTACACCGGAAAAATCATTACAAGAAGCAATCAAACTGATGAGGGAAAAACGTGTAGATACGTTGTTAGTTACCGATAATTCGAATGTATTAAAAGGATTTATCGATGTAGAAACGTTGAATAAAAAACGAGGAAAAGTATCCAGCGTAGGCGACATTTTGAATAAACATGTTTTTTACGTAAAAGAATCCGCCTATCTTCGTGATACCTTGCAACGCATTTTAAAACGCGGGCTGAAATATGTGCCGGTCGTTGATGAACAGAACAAAGTCGTAGGTATCTTGACTCGCGCATCATTAGTGGATATTGTCTACGATGTGATTTGGGGAGAAGACCCCGCAACTACTGATGTTGCAGAGTCAGCTACTCCTGAAGAATCTAAGGAGGTCTGACCTATGCAGCAGTTTTTTCATCAGCACGGTTCAGAAATTCTCTCAAAAGGTTTTGAACATCTTTATATTTCAGGACTTGCTTTGATCATTGGTATCATCATTGCTGTACCGCTTGGTGTCTTACTGACACGTTTTCCGAAAGCTGCTACGATTGTGATTGGCTTAACCAGCGCCTTACAGACAATCCCTTCTCTTGCTTTATTGGCATTGATGATCCCGCTATTTGGCGTAGGTAAATTACCTGCGATCATCGCTCTCTTTATTTATTCATTATTGCCAATTCTACGAAATACGTATATCGGGATGAAAAATGTCGATTGGAATTATCGGGATGTGGCAAAAGGGATGGGAATGACTGAGTTCCAATCCATTTTTTCCGTCGAACTGCCTATTGCTATGCCAACGATCATGGCCGGCATTCGTTTAGCTGCCGTTTACGTGATTGCATGGGCTACCCTTGCCTCTTATATCGGGGCTGGTGGTTTAGGTGATTTGATTTTTAGTGGACTGAATAATTACCAACCAGATCTCATTTTGGCAGGTACGATCCCTGTAACGATTTTAGCACTGTTGGCTGATTGGCTTCTAGGTCTCTTGGAACACCGGCTGACACCGATCGCGCTTAGAGAGGAGAATGAAGAATGAAACGTATACTAAAAATGACCATGGTTCTTTTCTCTCTTCTTATACTTGCGAGTTGTTCCTTCCCTGGACTTGCCAGCAATACAGATGAAGACACCATCTCGATCACAGGTGGGATCACTTCTGAAGCTCAGATCTTAGCAAGCCTAGTTGCCGGGATGGTTGAACATTATACAGATAAAAACACAGCGATCATCAACAATCTGGCTACTACAACTATCAACCACCAAGCGATGATGAACGGAGATGCTTCGATTTCAGCAGCTCGCTACACAGGAACAGATTTAACCACTACATTGAATCTTCCTCCTGAAAAAGATCCGAAAAAAGCTTTTGAAATCGTGAAAGATGAATTTGAGAAAAGATATGACCAAACGTGGTTCCCATCCTATGGTTTTGAAAATACGTATGTCTTTCTTGTTCGAAAAGACACCGCAAAAAAATACCATCTATCTAAAGTCAGCGATCTGAAAAATGTAGCGGATGAATTAGTAGCTGGTGTAGATACTTCTTGGATCAATCGTAAAGGAGACGGTTACGACGGCTTCCAGGAAACTTATGGCTTCTCTTTTAATTCGATATTACCCATGCAGATTGGACTTGTTTACGATGCAGTCGAAGCAGGTAAAATGGATATTGTTCTTGGCTACTCTACGGATGGACGGATTGCCAGTTATGATCTAGTCATGTTGGAAGATGATCGTCAATTCTTCCCACCATATGATGCTGCTCCAGTTGTAGACAACAAGGTATTAGCTGATACGCCTCATTTAAAAGAAGCCTTAAATAAGTTAGGTCATACCATCAGTACGGAAAAAATGCAGGAATTGAACTACGAAGCAGATAATAATCTAGTGGAACCATCAGTAGTAGCACAACGTTTCTTACAAGAAAACCACTATTTTGAAGGGAAGTGAAGCAATTGGATAAAATGAATGTCTTTCAACAATTTTTCTATTATTTCCAGGAAAATGGCTCCTATATCTTTGCACAATTTATCCGTCACTTCCTGATTTCTATCTATGGTGTCCTCTTTGCAGCAGTTGTCGGGATTCCGGTCGGGATCATGATTTCTAGGAGACGTAAATTAGCAAACTGGGTGATTCGTTTGGCGAATATCATCCAGACGATTCCTTCCTTAGCCATGATCTCCATTCTGATCATTGGATTAGGTCTAGGAGTCAATGTCGTGATTGTTACTGTATTTTTATATTCCTTGTTACCCATTATCAAGAATACGTATACCGGGATGATCCAAGTAGACAAAAATATCCTTGATGTCGGCAAAGGCATGGGGATGACTGCTAGACAACGACTATTCATGGTAGAGTTACCACTCTCTGTTTCTGTTATCATGGCAGGCATAAGAAACGCGTTAGTTGTTGCCATCGGGATAACCGCGATCGGTGCATTCGTCGGTGCTGGTGGTCTTGGAGATATCATTATCCGAGGAACCAATGCAACAGATGGCACATCGATTATTTTAGCCGGTGCATTGCCAACTGCATTAATGGCGATCATCACAGACTGGCTTTTAGGTATTTTGGAAAGACGGCTAGATCCTGCTTCAAAAAAATCGCAGACAGAATGAATCAAGACAAAAAAAGGTCGTGGCGCTTGAGCGCTACGACCTTTTTTATTTAAATGATATTCAATAAACTACTTTGTGTCCAGATTCTTGATGGACTTATTTCTTCAAATGGTAGCTATAGGTGCTGACAACGATATTTTCACGCCAAGACAATCGCAATCTTAACCGCAAACTTGTTTGGTTATGGAGAATATTCTGCCAACGTCTATTTGGTACAAATTGAGGAATCAGCACAGTAGTTGTATAGTTTTGTTTCGCTGCATTTTTACTTACGATATCTACATACCGGATAATTGGGTTTTCAATCGAGCGATAAGAAGAATGGACGATTGAGAAACGGACATCTGGGAAATGCTTTTTAAATTCTGCTTCGATTTCTTTTTCTTTTTCGACATCTTCGTCTAGCGAAACATGCATCGCAACGACATAATCACCGATCGAACGCGCGTAATTCAATGCACCGATATTCACCCGTGTCACATTCCCAACTAATACAAGAACGGTATTTCCGTCATAGTCATGTAGTTTTGCATCATTTTCTAAACGAAGCTGTTCTGCCACTTTTTTATAATGATCATGAATCTTATAAAAAATGAACATAACGATTGGCATGATGATGAAGAAAGGCCAAATGTCCCCTAACCGATAGACGAACAAAATCGCAATGATTGCATATGAGATGAACGCCCCTGTAATATTAGCAATCGATTTGCTTAACCATCTTTTTCCTTCTTTTTTCCATTTGACGACCATCCCTGTTTGAGATAAAGCAAATGGAATGAACACGCCGATAGAGTATAAAGGAATCAAGCGTTCTGTTGAGCCATGGAAAATAAACAGCAACACGATCGAACCTAGCGCTAGTGTGATAATCCCATTGGAATAGCCTAGTCGATCCCCACGATCTTGATACATGTGGGGCATGAATTTATCTTTTGCCAAATTGTATGCAAGAACTGGAAAAGCAGAAAAACCGGTATTGGCAGCAACGGCTAAAATCAGCGCTGTAGCAAATTGAAGGACGTAATACAAAATACCATGTCCAAAGACAGCTTTACCGATTTGAGACAAAACAGTGACTTCTTTTTCTGGAACGATTCCATACCAATAATTGATAAATGTGATTCCAACGAAGAAGAAACCTAAGATCAATGCCATCATCGTCAATGTGGCAGCGGCATTTTTGGCTCTTGGCTTTTTGAAGAATGGTACGGCATTACTGATAGCCTCAACCCCAGTCAAAGAGGAGGAACCAGAAGAAAATGCTCGTAAAATCAAGGCGATAGAAACCCCTGGAACAGCCGCCCCTGGAAGCGCAGTAGCTTGCAATGGCACAGCACCTGTCACGATATTATATAACCCAACAACGATTAGCAACGAGATCACAAGGATAAATGTGTACACCGGAAATAACAGGAACGATGCAGATTCTCTCAGACCACGAAGATTCAGCATCATCAGTAGTAAAACGATTGTCACAGAAATAGCAACTTGATGCCCGTATAATGCTGGCACCGCTGATGTGATTGCTTCAGCACCTGCTGAGACAGATACTGCTACCGTCAACATGTAGTCGATCAATAAAGAGCCACCGGAAATCAAGCCCGCATTCTTCCCAAGATTCTCACTGCTAACGACATATGCTCCACCGCCATGAGGATAAGCATGGATGATTTGACGATATGATAGCGTTAAGGAAATCAATAAAATAATAACAAAAGCGGCAATGGGCAGCGAATACCAGATAGCTGCAGCAGACAAAGCGACTAAAACAACAACGATTTGTTCCGTACCATATGCAATAGATGATAACGCATCAGACGACAATAATGCCAAAGCAGCAAAACGGGTTAATTTGTGCTCATCATTTTCAGCAGATTTTAAAGGCTTACCTACTAACAACCTTTTTAAGTAATCCAATTTTTAAACTCCTTTACACGCAATTTTACTTCAAGTATTATAGTCGAAAATTTATAGTAAACAAGATGTTATAGTACGCTCACTGGCCTTAAAAGTCAATAAACTTTAAGAAAATAATTGGAAAAAAACAGAAAAATATCAAGCGCTTTTTCAAACGCTTTAATACAGCAAAAATCTAACATTTTTTTATGGGCTTTTTCTTTGAATTCTATAATAAAAGGATAGAACTTGACTTAGAAAATCAGGTTCTATCCTTTTTTATATCTTAACTTTTGAAAGAGAAATGTGAAGCTGTTTTTTTGTTTGGTCATTCTTATTACTGCAGAACAGCTTTTTCACAACCTCTTGGTACACGGTGTT
>NZ_BJLL01000016.1:0-48781 GCF_007996925.1 Enterococcus sp. NBRC 3427
GCAGTTTTAATTTAGAAAGTTTAGAAAATCTATAATTGCTTACCAAAAAGATAAGTTTTAAATTTGAATGAGGGATATGTTTTTTATAATTAGTCAAAATTATTTTGCACAATTCTGATTTATCCCACTTAGTAGCTTTATATTGAGTGAATTCTCTTTTAATTCTAGATTTAACTCCTCTTCCTAAACTTGTTACTGTGTAGTCGTGACGACGGTACTTTATAAATGCATGTTTATCGTAAATAGCTTCTCCTCCCAATGCTAAACATAAAATATAGATCCATTCATGCGAAATATGATATTTATAATTATCAAATTCTATAGCATTTGCCTTCTGAAAAAGATTATTATCAAATACCATTGTACAACCTGCTACTCTTTGCCTAACTAATACACTTCCTAAAGAAATTATTAAATTATCAAATTTTTTATAACCAACCGGCCTTAAATCTTTATCAACTACACATAAATCTGAAAAATATATTTTCCCTACTTTTGATGTACGCGATTCTAATTTATTAATAGCATTGATTAACTTATTCTCTTCCCAATAGTCATCTTGATCTGAATATGCATAATAATCTGTTGGAATTTTTATATTCTTGAATAAATCAAGAAAACTTTTACCATAACCTAAATTACATCCAGAAAAGTATGTCAGTTTTCCTTTTTTTTTATATTTTTCTAGTATATTTATTGTATTATCAGAACTCCCATCATCTCTAACCCATAATGACACTTTTACTTTTTTTTGTTTTAATATACTTTTTATTTGTTCTTCCAGATACATCTCGCCATTATAAGTACTCATAAATACAGTTACTGAATACATTTTCACCCTCCTAGTCTAATTAAATTTAGTTATAACTCGTCAAGCAGTTTTTTCCACATTTCTAAAATGACTTTATAATCATATTTTCCATAAAATTCTTTTTTAATATTAACTTTACAGTTATCATAAAATTCTTGATCAAATAACAATTTTTCTATAGCTAATATCCATTCGTTAGTATCAGATGCGATTATTCCACAATTACCAATGATTTTATCGTTTATACCAACAGGACTAGCAATGACAGGTTTTTCAATATTTAAATATTGTATAAGCTTAAAGCCACATTTTCCTCTATTAAATTCAGTATCGTAAAGTGGCATAATCCCAATTGTGAAACTAGACATTTCAGAGATATAATTATCTAAAGACCACTTTACAAATTCAGCATTATCTATTTTTTTATCATAGTCATCAGGCGTACCGGCGATAAACTTGAATTTTATATCAGGATATTTTAACTTAATATGATTTATTGCATCAATAACTAATTCTAAATTAGCAATTGATGATTTACTACCTATCCATCCTATAGTCTTATTATCAAAAGTATCATGGATATATGGGGTATATTGAGGCGTATAGTCCACCGTTGGAAAAGTATAAGTATTACTGTTGATATTCAAATAATGTGCACTCAAAAGTTCATTTCCACACACAACAGCATTAGCAAATCTAGCAATAGCATCAGAATTATTTCTTTTTTTTATATGAATCGCATCATCTACATCAAATATTACTTTACATTTTTTTCTTTTCAAATAGTTAATAAAAGTAAAAGGGAGCATGGGAAAGATTCCCTTTTGAAATATTACATAATCACATTTAGAAGCCACTGTAAATATTTGATATAATCTTTTAACTAGACCATATAAATATATACTAAATATTTTTAAAGCATATTTTTTTTTTGATTAATATATTTTTCTGTATATTTTTTATTCCAAAATTCATATGTATACACATCATAATCTTTCTGCAAATCATTAATATACATTAAAATACGATAATTAGAGGATGCTCCTTGTTTAGGATACAACGTAAAAACGCATATACTTTTTTTTATCATATCTCATTTACCTCATTCATATATTTTTCAACGACAATCTGGCGATTAAATTCTTCTTCCACTTTCTTTCTCCCAACAAGCCCCATTTCTACTTTTTTCTCATGTGGAAGTAATATAAATTTTTCAATCACACGCACTAAATCTTGGGTATCCTGTTGCTTCACAATGAATCCATTTTTTCCTTCCTCAATTACCTCTCTACATCCACTTCTATCCGTTGTAATAATTGGTCGTCCACTTGCACACGCTTCTAATAATACGTTTGATAGACCTTCTGGATAGTATGTTGGATGTACGATACAATGTACCTTTTCGTGAATTTTTCTAACATTGCTTACCATTCCATGGTAAATTACAGATCCATCATCCACATATTCTTGTAGTTTTCCATCATATTCTGATTCACAAAAACCACATACATGAAATACAGTGTTGGGATATTTCTTTTTTATTTTTCTGGCTGCCTCTAAATAATTATCAATTCCTTTCTCTTTCATAATCCTTGCAATGAAAGCAAATTCTATTGTATTGTCTGAAGGATAATCTATTAATGCAAATCTTTCCAAATTGACACCACTCCCCGGAAGCATGTCATCTTTCCCCAATGCAATTTTTTTATCTATAAAAAACTGATGGTTTTCCTCGTTTTGAAAATAAACGCGCTGGATATCCGTAAACGCAAGTTTATAAAGTAAAACAGAAATTTTCTGAGAAATACCTCCCTTCTCAACAGCCGTTCCTAACCCAGTGATATTAGCAACGCATGGGATATGTAACTTTTTGCATGCCATCGCTCCGTAAATATTAGGTTTAATTGTATATGTGAAAACTATAGCAGGATTGATTTTTTCAATAATATTTTCGTAATAACTCAATAATCTTAACTCTGTAATAGGGTTCATCCCGTGTCTCGAAATATTAGCTTCAACGTAATGACATCCTAAATTTTTCAATTCGTCGATTCTCTCTCCGTAAGGTGAAGAAATCCAAACCTCATAGCCTTCGTGTAAAAGTCTTTCAACTAACTCCAATCTAAAATTATAAATAACTACATCGTGATTAACTAAAAAAAGTATTTTCTTCAAAAAAACATTGTCCTCTCATCTCATTTTTCAATTTTTTTAATTGATTCTGCTAAATTGACAATTCTATAATCAATGTAATATTCACTCATATCTTTGCTATAAACTAAATTTCCAAAAGCTTTTACTGCAAGTTTACCCACTTTTCCAGGAAAATGCATCATACCCTTAATTAGCCAATTTATTCCAGAGATCATGACAATATTATGGTTATGAGTTTGTGCAATCATCTTTACCATATCACTGGTGGATGTATATTCTTTATTTTGTGGGAAAAATATACCTTTTTCTTCATTATCAACTATTAATTTAATAAAACTGCAAAGATTTTCTATATATAACATTGATCTTTCATTTTTTACATCGGGAAAAATAGGCAATTTATTTGCCAACTTGACCAATTGTTGGTAGTTCCCCTTACTCCCCGGTCCATAGATCATTGGCGGACGTAAAATAGCGACATGGAAAGTATCATCATCTAATGGTTGTAAGCCAATTTCCGCTTGCAGTTTGCTGTCACCATAGAAATTGGAAGGATTTGGTTTGGTATCTGGAGTGATTACACGTTTTTTGTTGATATTTGTTTCTTCACCATAAATAATGATGGAACTCATATAAATGAATTGTCCATTCTTTCCTGATAGATCTTGTTTATATTTTTTTGCTGTCTCAATTGCAAGGTCTCGATTGACCGCATAATAGAGCTGTTTAGTTTCTTCGCTTACTTTCGATACATCTGCGTGCGCGATACCTGCTACATGAAAAACCGTATCATACTCCGAAAAGTCATGTTCTCGCCACGCGTCACCTCGTACACTTAGTGTGTCGATTTGATACTCGTCTTGAAATTGTGTCATCCATTTTTTGAAGGATGTACCGATATAGCTGTTTGCACCAGTAATCAGGATCTTTTTCATTTTGCATCCTCCTTTTTCACCGAACCAGTTCCGCCTTCGACAACGCCGTCGCTTTTAAAGACGGAGATTATGGTTCCAAAAAAGCATTTTAGATCCATCATTGGCGTGATATTTGCTGTGTACTGTCCATCTAAACGTGCTTTGTAGTCGATTTCTAATTCATCCCGTCCACTGATCTGTGCGAGCCCTGTTAGTCCTGGACGGATATCATTTGCGTGGTACTTGTCTCGTTCTTCAATCAAATCATATTGGTTCCATAGTGCTGGACGTGGTCCGATGACTGCCATGTCCCCTTTTAATATATTAAATAATTGCGGTAGTTCATCCAGACTTGTTTTTCTAAGGAATTTTCCTACTCGTGTAATAAAAAAGTCAGGATTTGATAACAAATGAGTTGGTGTCTCTTGAGGCGTATCTACTTTCATCGTTCGGAATTTATAGATATAAAAATGGGATTTGTTTTTTCCTACCCGTTTTTGTTTAAAGATGACTGGACCTTTTGAATCGATTTTGATAGCTATATATAGAATCAAAAGAATCGGTGACAATACGATGATACCAACTAAAGATAATAAAAAATCTATCCCTCTTTTTAAACCGTCTTTATACACTTTACTCCCCCTACTTATTTGAAGCATTTGCAAAAGTGACGATCTCTTTAGCCAATTGTTCGTCGTCTTGCGGCAGGCTCTTGACGAATTCCATCACTGTTTGCATGGAGTAACCTTTGATGTTTCCTACAAAGATCTTCTCGTAAACTGCTTCATCGTTTCTTTCCTTATCTAACAATAGTTCTTCATATAGTTTTTCCCCTGGACGGATACCTGTTTCAATGATTTCGATCTCGTCTTCGCTATATCCGCTCAATCGGATCATGTTTTTGGCTAGATCTACGATTTTCACTGGTTCGCTCATATCTAAAATAAAGATTTCGCCGCCTTTTGCTAATGCGCCAGATTGAATAACTAAACGACTAGCTTCAGGAATCGTCATGAAATATCGGGTCATACGAAAGTCTGTTACAGTGACTGGCCCTCCTTGAGCAATTTGTTCTCTGAATACTGGGATCACACTACCACGAGAACCAAGGACATTCCCGAATCTGACAGCTGAGAATTTCGTACAGCCTTCTTCATTCAACCCAGTCACGATCATTTCAGCGATTCGTTTTGTTGAACCCATGACGTTTGGCGGATTGTTGGCTTTATCTGTCGAGACCATGACGAAGTTTTTTACTTTCGCTGCTTTGGCTGCTTCTGCTACATTTTTTGTACCGAAAATATTGTTTTTGACTGCTTCTTTTGGGTTATATTCCATCAATGGTACATGCTTATGAGCGGCTGCATGGTAGACAATATCTGGGTGGTATTGTTCCATGATTTCATTGATTTTCTTGCGATCTTGGATATCTGCGATGATCGGTACGATTTCTGTAGGACACTTTTGATGATGCGTGCGTAATTCACGGTCGATTAAGTAAATCGAGTTCTCCCCATGTCCTAAAAGCAATAACTTTGCAGGATTGAATTGGATGATTTGCCGGCAGATTTCTGAACCGATTGATCCTCCTGCACCGGTGACAAGAATGACTTTGTTCGTGATCTGGTCTTTGATGGATTCGATACCCAGCTCTACCTCATCTCTTCCCAGTAAATCCACTACGTCAATGGTTTTTAATTTTGATACGCTGATTTTCCCTGAAGCAAGTTCTTCCATAGAAGGCATCGTATTGACTTTCACATGAGCGGATTCGACTAACTCGAAGATTCTTCGTAATTTTTTTCTTGATAAAGAAGGGATAGCGATCGTTACCATTTGGATGTCATATTTTTTGATCAATTCCGGTATATCTTTTAACGACCCCAGTACTTTTTTTCCTGAAAGATACGTATTTCTTTTATTCGGATCATCATCCACGAATCCAACGACATGGATATCTTGAGCCGTTTTAGAACCAAGAAAGCTGTTGTATAAAATACGTCCACCTTCGCCGGCCCCAACAATCAAGGTATTTTTAGCGGAATCTGTTGATAGATACCTCATATTTTTTGTTTCGATATAGATACGCCAGATCAATCGGCTACCGATAATCAATAATAGAGAAAGCAGATAAGCAAAGATAACTAATCGTAAACTATATCGCCGATTAATGAACAGCAGTATGAGGATACTTGAGGCCGCACTTGCAGATAACGAACCAAAAATCGCAATCATCTCTCTTAAATTGGTGTAACGATTGATTCGAGTGAATACTTTGAAAAAACTACCATATAATAGATAAAAAATAATCGATAACCCGCTGGAGATTAAAATAAGATCTATTGGTATAGCTACAAACGGCTCCATAAAATTAACCGCTGCACTATTTGCAGCAATCAATAACAAGCTGTCTACTAAAATCAAAGTAATGATTTTTCTTCTTCTTGTTAAAACAAACACCCTACATTCCCCCTAAAATAAACCAAACTTCTTCTTTATTACCTCTTCATAGACTGGATAACTGATCTCATCCCCGTTGATCAGGTCCTTTGCGACTTGTTTCATCTGTGCTACTTTTTCCTTGCCAAAGTCCTTGGCGATTTGCTCATAACATTCTTTTAAGTAAAAGGTGCGTTTAGAGACCCCATGGGCATCAGAGGCAGCCATTTGCACGAGATTATGTTTGACCATCGTTTTAGCTGTTTTCTGGATGTCTTTGCCAAATACACCGACATAACTTGGTGCGGTGAGTTGGGCCAAGCATCCCATATCTAGGAATGGCAGCAAATGATTCGGGTCTTTACGAAAATGCGCGTTGCGTTCTGGATGGACGATCACTGGTGTCTTTCCTAGTTGTAACAACTCAAAAAAGAGCCGTTCTGCATATAACGGCACTTCCAGTGTCGGAAATTCGATCAAAAGATATGTATCATCTAAATCTGTAAATAAAATTTCATCTCGGTGGATGTCTTCGATCAGCGTTCCAGTAATACGTACTTCTTGTCCTTCCAATAACGTCAAAGGCAATTGTCTTTTCTCTAATTCTGCTTGTAACGAAGCGACTAGAGAAATGACTTGTGATTTTTCATTGCTGTATTTTCCATTATTATGATGGGGTGTGCATAAAATATGTGTGATCCCTTGTTGAATCGCTTTTTCAGCCATGGCAATACTGGCATCTAAGTTTTCTGCTCCGTCATCGATTCCTGGCAGGATATGGCAATGTAGATCGATCATTTCTCTTGTCTCCTCTCTTTTTATTTCTTAATTCCCGTAGTAATAACCAGCATCTTTGCTGTGTTCTGCCCCGTTGTATACAACGCCAAGGACTCGTGCTTGTACCATATCCAGCAATTCTTTTGCTTTAGACAATGATTCTTTACGTGACGTATTTTCACGTACGACCAATAAGGTACCATCCGTTTTTGAAGACATGATTTGTGCATCTGTTACGGCAACGACTGGCGGCATGTCGAAGATCACTACATCAAATAGTTGTCTTGCTTCTGCTAAAATCTGATCCATTCTTGGCGAGCTTAGTAACTCTGATGGATTTGGTGGTTTAGGTCCACTTGGCAGAATCGACAAATTCTCGACTGGTGTTCGTTGGATCTCATCTGCTACACTTCCTGATGAACTAAGAACGGTACTTAATCCGCTTGCGTTGTTCAACTTGAACGTTTTATAGATGACGGGCTTACGTAAGTCTGCATCGACTAGCAGCACCCGTTGACCAGATTTGGCAAAAACAACGGCAATGTTTGCTGCAGTGGTAGATTTCCCTTCTCCAGGTCCTGATGAAGTCACAACAATCGTTTTGATTTGCTGACCAGCTGCGGAGGCAAACTGGATGTTCGTCCGAATCGTACGATATTGTTCAGCGATTGGTGAAGAGGGATTTGTGAGTGTGACCAAACTGACTGCATGAGTTTGGGTTGCTTTTTGTTTCTGTGTTCGTGCCATTTTTCTTTCCTCCTAGACTCTTGAGCGGCTTCTGCGTGATGGCGCTGTTTTATCGTTTGTAGCTTTTGGTTGTGTCGGAGCTGGTCCTTTTTTACGGATACCAGCATTCAATTCTTTCGCTGACATTTCTGGTACAGTCCCTAAGATTGGGAAGCCTAATGTATCCGTCACATATTTTTCATCTTTTACTGTCCGGTCAAGTAATTCAAATAAGAAAGCTAGACCTACACCTACCATCATTCCTAACACTAAGCCAATCACTAGATTCAATTTATTATTTGGCGAAACAGGTGTCGTATTGGCAACTGCACCTGAGATGATCGAGATTTTATCGACATTCATCACATCTTTGGCGTTCTCTTGGAATACTTGTGACGTTGTATTAGCGATTTGTTGAGCCGTCACTGCATTCGTGCTTGTTGCTTGGATCGAGAACATTTGTGAATTTTGTGACTGATTGACGGAGATAGCATCTTTGATTTGTCCAGCAGTCATTTTCACATTGTCTTCTGTTTCTAAACGATCTTTGACTTCATTTAGTACTAGATCACTGACGATCATATCCTTATACGTATTGATCATTTGCAGGTTCGTATTGACATCATTGACATTTGCAGTATCTGATTGCGGCAGTGTCACGATCAATTGGGCTTGTGAGCTGTATTTTGGCGTCAAGATGAAAAACGTCACGATGCCTGAGATGGCCAAGCCAGCAAACATTGAGATGAGGATTGTTAACACGTGTTTGCGTAATGTTTCAAAAATTTCTTTCAAGCTGATAGTCTCTTCCATTTTTTCTCCACTTTCCTATTTATTCTCTAGATTCATTTGATCTTTTAATTCTTTTTTCACACGGTCAAGTTCTTGATCGCTGACTTTTTGGTATGAGATATTGTCTTGCATGAAGCCTTCTCCTTGCAGCTGATCTTGCTTGATCGTACCAAATGCATCCCGATAATCTAAAGCAATCTTTTTCATTTCATCAAAGCTCATGTCTGTTTTCATATTCGACTCTAGAGCATTCAAAACGGATTGATAGTTGCTTACACCGTTCAGACTCAATACTTTTTTCGCTACACCTTCTACGATCTTTCTTTGACGCTCTTGTCTGCCGTAGTCACCGTTTGGATCTTCATAACGCATACGAGAATACGACAATGCCTGATCCCCGTTCAATGTGATTTTACCGATCGTAAAATCATAGCCATCTTGTGAGAAGGTGAGGTCATTATTGACTTCGATACCACCAACTGCATCAACGAGTTCTTTTAGACCTTTCATATTGATTGAAACATAGTGGTCGATTGGGATGTCTACATATTTTTGTACGGTATCCATTGCCATGGCAGCTCCGCCGAATGCATAAGCGTGGTTGATTTTATCTTTTGTGTCACGACCAACGATGTCGACATACGTATCACGAGGAATGCTGACGATCGTTGTCTGTTTGTCTTCAGGACTGACTGTGGCAACCATCATCGTATCTGATCGTCCTTGATCGACCCGACCTAAATCTCCCGTATCGATCCCCATCAATAGAACAGAGAAAGATTCTTGTTTGTCCAGATCAACTGGTTTTGTTCGTTCTCCTTGGGTTCGTTCCACTGATTCATAAGTTTTCTCAATAGAATGTGAGAGATCTAGATATAATTTTGCTCCTACTCCTACGATTGCTAATACTAATACGACAAGAATTGCTAAAATAATTAGAAATATCTTTTTCCCTCTTGATTTTCTTCTTCGTTTTGCCATAGTTTCCTCCGTTTGCTAGCCTTGCTTGAATCTCGCTTTTACTATTAATAGCTCGTATTGCCATAGCCCATTTGCTGAGCGACTGTTTCTGCTTTTGACGCATATGCGGCTCTTATTTTTTCATTCCGGATCTGTTCGATGAGACTGAGTGCGGTCAAATATTGATCGTAAGTAGCAGTAGCTGTTACTTGACCGTCTTTCAGCATCGTATCGAATAGCTGATCTAGTTGCGTGACTTGTGCAATTTGGGTATCAGCGAATCCTAGATATTGCATAACGACCGTTTTCCAAGCACTATCCTTAAAAAAGCTCATATTTTCACGTACATGGGCGACATCTGCACTTGCCAACTTTTCTTTGATGATGACATCATCTACAGCTTGCTGCCAGTTTGATACGTTTTTAGTAAATAATTTATTGACAGCCGTCTGGATCTTCAGTTTTGATTCTGCATCCTCTAACTGTGTTAAGACTGCTTTCTTTTCTTCTTGGATCGCAGCAGCTTCTTTAGGTAATTCTGATTCCTTGATGTCATAATCATCTGCTGAAAGTTTGATAGAAGATAGTTTATGTGACAAATTTGAAACTGTTTCTTCTGTTATTTCAGGATTTAGGAAAATTTTTTCTTTTGTACTGTACAGCTTATCTACTTCTTTTGATAAAGAGGTCACGGTGTCTTTTTGATTGGTGATGGCAGATTCTGCGTAATTGATCCGTTGATGATGTTGCCGCTGATTATTGAGATGGTATCCAAACAAGCAAATCACAATAGCGCCTGTGCCTACCGCCACAGTAGCCAATAACTTGACGAACGGCTTTTCCATAGATTCACTCCTAAATATTGATGATAGATAAATAAAGATGTGATTCATTCACATCAGAATGAGCGCTTTTTATTTAAAAGCATAATTAAACTAATATATTCATAGAAATATTTGTAAGCAGGTTTTCCCTATATAATCATACCACAAACAGTTTTCTTGACTAGGGAAATTCATAATTTAAAAGTAAATAAAACGGTAACGAGATTATGATTAATCGTTTTCATTTTTATTTCCTCTCTTTTCATGAGCATTTTGAAAATTCGAACAAAAAATAAAATAACAAAAATTATTAAAATAGAATTAATAACAGCTATTTATATTTATAACAAAAAAAACAGAGGCACAGCACGTTGCGTGCATGCTCTCTGTTTTTCAAACAAAAGATTATTTTGTGATGATTTGATCCAAGCTTGCTAATGACAAAGCCATGGCAGCTATTTGACTTAGTTGTGTTAGTCGGTTCTTACGTACTGCTGGTTCTTCAGCCATGACCATCGTTTGATCAAAATAATTTTCGATCAGTGGACGAAGAGCGACAAGCTGGTCGTAGTTTTCGTGGATCGTTTGGTCAGCAAAACTTGCTTTCATTGCTTCTACTGCTTTGTGTAATTCTTTCTCTGCGTCGTTTTCGAACAGCTCAGGGTCTACTTCTGATTGTTTTTCAAGCTGAGCTTTTTTCGCTAAATTCACGACACGTGTCAAAGCTTCCATTGAAGGTTTGAAGTCTTCATCTGCAAGATGTTGTTTGAACAATTGTGCTGCTGCAAATACTTTTGTCAGATCTTTTTGTTCCGCATTCAAAACAGCCTCGATGACATCATGACGGATGTTCTTCGTTGTCAGTAATTGGCGCAGACGACCTTTGATAAAGTCGATCACTTGTTGTTGTCCTTCTGATAAACCAATGCCGAAACGATCCGTATCTTTACTGATAACATCGCTAATCGTTTCTTGCAGAACAGACAAAGGAAAGGCCCATTTTTTCGATTCGATGATCCGAACGACACCGTATGCTTGGCGACGTAAGGCATAAGGATCGTTTGACCCGCTTGGAATCATCCCAACTGCAAAGAAAGAAAAGATGCTATCTAATTTATCTGCAATCGCTAAAACAGAACCTACTGTAGACTGAGGTAGCTCTCCTTCACTGGATATAGGCATGTAATGCTCACGAATCGCTGTCGCTACAGCAGGTTTCTCGCCTTTCAGCAGAGCATATTTTTCGCCCATGATCCCTTGTAGTTCAGGAAATTCCCCTACCATGTTGGTTACTAGATCAAATTTATAGATTTCAGCAGCTCGTTGCAAATCCATCAATTCTTCCTCAGATAGTCCTACTTGTTCGCCAATGATACGGGCAACGACTTGTACCCGCTGCATTTTCTCATAGATACTACCGATTTTTTCATGGAAAGTAACAGTTTTTAGTTTTTCAACGTATTGGTCGATTGAAGCTTTCTTGTCTTCATTATAAAAGAATTCCGCATCTTCTAAACGAGCAGTCAATACTTTTTGATTGCCTCGAACCACATTTTCCAATTTTACCCGATCGCCATTACGAGCAGAAATAAAATGAGGAAGCAGCATACCTTGATCATTCCGTACCTCGAAATAACGTTGATGTTCTTTCATAGAAGTGACTAGTACTTCTTCAGGAACAGAAAGATATTTTTCTTCGAAGTCGCCAGAAAAGACAGTTGGATATTCGACTAAATTGTTAACTTCTTCTAGTAAATCTTCGTCTAGATCAATAACCCAATGATTTTTTTCTGCTAATTCGTTTGCTTGTGTAACGATTATTTCTTGTCTTTTTTGCGGAGACGCAATGACGAATTGTTCATTCAATTTTTCTTCATATTCTTTTGCATGCGCAAATGTCACATCTTCGCCTAAGAAACGATGACCTCTTGAAGCTCTGTCTGTTTTGATATCCAAGATCTCAAACGGGATTACTTCGTCATCTAACAATGCCACGATCCAGTGAATAGGGCGGATATATTCAAAATCGTATTCTGCCCAATGCATCGTTACAGGGAAAGTCAAACTTTTGATCACCTCTGCTAAGCCTGTCAATACTTCTTTTGCTTCCTTACCATGAGTGTATTTCGTTACATAGACATATTCTACACCTTTTAATTCTCTAAAAGTGATAGCATCTGTCGTCAGACCTTGTCCGCGGACAAATCCTTCCGCTGCTTTCGTCCAGTTTCCATCTGCGTCCAAAGCAATTTTTTTGGCTGGTCCTTTGACTTCTTCTTCACTGTCCGCTTGTCGTTCTAGAATGTTTGTTACTTTGATTGCTAAACGGCGCGGTGTGGAAAATGTTTCGATCGTATCATAAGTCAATTGGTTCTCATCTAAAAATTTTGCTGTTTTTTCTTCTAATTGTTTCATGCTTGGTGTGACAACATGGGCAGGCATTTCTTCCAGCCCGATTTCAAGTAATAAGTCTTTTGCCATCTTATTCAGCCTCCTTCACGGTTTCTGGATTTGCTGTGTTTTTATTCAACAAAGGGAATCCTAATTTTTCGCGTTCTGCCACAAATATTTTGGCTACAGCACGAGCCATGTTGCGGATGCGAGAAAGATAACCGGCACGCTCTGTTACGGATACTGCACCGCGGGCGTCTAATAAGTTGAATGTATGGCTACATTTCAAGATATAATCATACGCCGGATGAACAAGATTTTCATCGATACAGCGTTTAGCTTCTTTTTCAAAACGATCAAAGTTGCTTAGTAGCAAGTCTTGGTCGCTTACTTCAAAAGAATATTTAGAATGTTCATATTCTGGTTGTTTGAAGATCTCGCCATATTTCACGCCATCAGCCCATTCTAAATCATAGACACTTTCAACTTCTTGGATATAAGAAGCAAGACGTTCTAATCCATAAGTGATCTCAGAAGTTACTGGTTTGCAAGGCAGTCCACCAACTTGTTGGAAGTACGTGAATTGTGTGATTTCCATTCCGTCAAGCCATACTTCCCAACCCACACCGGCACAGCCCATGGATGGGTTCTCCCAGTTGTCTTCAACAAAACGGATGTCGTGTTCTAATGGATCGATTCCTAAAAGGCGCAAGCTTTCTAAATAAAGCTCTTGGATATTCTCAGGTGAAGGTTTCATCACGACTTGGAATTGATGATGCTGATACAAACGGTTTGGGTTTTCGCCATAACGTCCATCAGCTGGTCGGCGAGATGGCTCTACGTAAGCAGCATTCCAGGGTTCTGGTCCGATTGCCCGTAAAAAGGTATATGGGCTCATCGTACCTGCTCCTTTTTCTGTGTCATAAGCTTGCATCAGCATGCAGCCGTTTGATGACCAAAATTTTTGTAATGTTAAAATCATATCTTGGACGGTCAATTTTTTACTCATCTGTTTTGCCCCTTTCAATTTTAAAGCGTTGCTGTCAAATAAGAATACAGGAAAGAAAACGACAAAAAATCCCTATGTCTGATTACAGACATAGGGACGAATAATTCGCGGTTCCACCCTACTTCCGAATAAAGATTCGGCAGCTTCATTTATCGTACTCGCAAGTGCCTCTTCAAAAATCGTTTGGGTCCGGCTCCCACTCTCCCGAACTCGCTAAACCACGTGTTTTTTACTGATCTTGGTCAATGTACGTATTCATTTTGCAGTTTTCTTGTTTCTATAATAGATCTTCTCAGTGAACGATCTATTTGATCTACGGTTAATAATAGACGGAACTCCCTGTGTTTGTCAAATGGTTTTGATTTTTTGTTGTATGTCTCATTTACTATTCTTCTTTTTCAGGTAGATCTTTTTCTTTTTCAGACATGTCTTTCTCTGGCGTCTTTAATACGTGTGCCCAAGACTTCATTTGATCGATGAACTTTTTGCTTTTCAAATGGATACCGACATATTCATCATACAGCTGGTCGATGAGTTCACGGATTGCTTGTTTGGTTTCTTCTTTCAGATGGATTCCACTGATCTTATCATAAGAAATAGCTGAAAACATCCGAACGAAATAAACAGCTCGAGGATCTGCATGATAACGGTGATCGTCCATCGACCAGTGTCTTTCGCATATCACACCACCATATTTGGAAGAATAGTCAAATTTTCCTTTTGTTTCCCCGCATACGACGCAGTGTGTCCAGATTGGTGCAATTCCAAAACGTTGCAGTATTTGGACTTCAAAAATATTCGTGATGATTTCTGCATCATCTCCTTGGTCCATCCGTTGCAGTGCTTGTTGCGTAAACTGGAACAAATGCGGGTCGTACTGATGATCTTCGATTGCCGCATCTACTAGATTCAATAAATATGTGCCATAGCCGCTCAAAAAGATGTCTTCTTGGATGTGTCGAAACGCATGGACATCTTTGACACTGCTTAAAAATGACAAACCTTCACTTCGAAAATTCCCGATATAAACTGCTTCAGTAAAAGGGAGCAAAGCCGGAGCTAATGGCTGATTTTGCCGATGGATCCCTTTGATATAAAACATCATTTTGCCAGAAGATTCCGTAAAGATTTTGACCAATTTATCTTTTTCTTTGTAATTACGGCTAGATAAAATCAAGCCTTTTGATTCTGCAAGCTGGCTCATATTCTCCCTCCTAAAAAATAAATCTGGAAAAGCAGATTCTGCCGATCCAGATCATTTATGTTGCGATCTTCCGCAGCTTTTCTCAACACGCGGATTTTTATCCAGTTTATTTCTATACCTAACTTACAAGAAGCTCAGAATATCAGTATTCGTCTTTTCGGTAGCCGAAGTCTTGCAGATAGACTTTTTTGTCTCGCCAGTCTTTTTGAACTTTGACCCAAAGTTCTAGAAAGACTTTGTCTCCTAAAAGATTTTCGATATCCTTTCTTGCTTTCGTTCCTACTTGTTTCAGCATTTTTCCGCCTTTGCCGATAATGATCCCTTTTTGGCTATCTCTTTCGACGATGATCGTAGCCTGGATATGGATTTTATCATTCTCGTTTCGCTTCATCGAATCAACAACGACTGCGACAGAATGAGGCACCTCGTCTCGTGTTAAAAACAAGACTTTCTCACGGATCAATTCAGAAACGATGAAGTATTCAGGATGATCAGTCACTTGATCATCTGGAAAATATTGTGGGCCCTCTGGCATTTCACTGACTAATACATCCATCAAACGTTCGACGTTGTTTCCTTCTGTAGCAGAAATTGGAATCACTTGTGCAAAGGGCATCTGCGTTGAATAATCTTCGATGATTCCCAACAACTCGTCTGGATGGATTTTATCGATTTTATTGATAATCAGATAAACAGGAGAATGCACGTTTTTTAGACGTTCAATAATAAAATCGTCTCCCCGACCGCGTTTTTGATCAGCGCTGATCATAAATAAGACCGCGTCCACTTCTTTCAACGCACTGTAAGCTGCTTCTACCATAAAATCTCCTAAACGATGCTTTGGTTTATGGATTCCTGGTGTGTCAATAAAAATCAACTGAGCTTCTGGTGTAGTATATACTCCTTGGATTTTATTTCTAGTTGTCTGTGCCTTGTCACTCATGATGGCAATTTTTTGACCCACGATTCGATTCAATAATGTGGATTTTCCTACATTCGGGCGGCCGACGATTGCGACAAACCCTGATTTATGTTCTGGCATATACGTTCTCCTTTTTAATTAAACAACAAATGATATATTTTAGGGACAAATAAAATCAACCCAACGATGACGGCAAAACAAGCGGTCACTAAAACTGCTCCAGCTGCCATATCTTTGATTTTTTTCCCAATCGGATGAAAATGAAAATCCGTAAACATGTCCACGACATTTTCAAAAACAGTATTGATGATCTCTACTATCCATACGAGAAAAACAGCTAAAAGCAGCCATAACCATTCTATCCGATCAAGTTGGAAAATCACGCCCATAAACAAAGCAAGGATTCCGAACGCAACATGTTTCCTCATGTTGCGTTCTTCCTCAAAAACGGTTTTGACTCCTTGGACGGCAAATTCCACGGACATCAGGAAATGTTTGTTTTTCTCTACGTTTTTATCTTTTAAGTCCATAGGCATCTAAGATCTCTTTCTGTAAACCAAACATTTCTTTCTCATCCTCTGGTGTCATATGGTCATACCCGTTGATATGCAAGAATCCATGAACCGCTAAAAAGCCAAGTTCCCGATCATACGAATGGCCGTAAGCTTCTGCTTGCTCTGCGGCACGTTCAGTAGAGATCATGATGTCTCCCAGTACACGAGGCAATGGATTCTCTCCATCTTCAAAAATCACTGGGATTTCGTCTTCGCCCTCTTCTTCCAAGGCAAAACTGATGACGTCTGTCGGTGCATCTTTTCCACGGTAATCACGATTGATTACTTGGATCGCTGCATTGTCCATGAAAGTAACAGACATTTCTGTTTCTTCTGGCAACTCTAAATATGATGCTGCAAATTGCAACAAGTCGTCGATTTCTTTCATTTTCTCTTCTGATACTTGGTTTGTTTCATCCATGAAGGTAATATCCATTATACATCGCTTCTTTCTATTCTTCTTGCTATTCTTCTTGTTCTTCTTTTATCTTCTCAACTTCCGATTTCATTTTAGGATATTTGATCCGAGAATGGAAGGTACTGCTTAAACCGCTGATCAATGATTTTTCTACTTTACGGATTTCTTTTAACGTCAATCCACTGTCGTCCAATTGTCCATCGGAAATACGCTCTTCAATAAGATTATGGACAAAACTTTCGATTTTTTCACTCGTTGGATGGTCCATTGCCCGTACTGCCGCTTCACAACTGTCAGCTATATTGACGATTCCTGCTTCACGGCTTTGAGGTTTTGGTCCAGGATAACGGAATTGCTCTTCCGTGACTTCCGGGTTGCGTTCCTTTGCCTTAACGTAGAAATAACGCATCAGCGTGGTTCCATGATGCTGTCTGCAAATATCGATCACCATTTGCGGCATATTATAATCTTCCAATATTTTGGCACCATCTGTCACATGTCCAAAGATAATATGTTTACTGTCTTCTGGCAATAAGAAATTGTGCGGATTTTCCGCTCCTGAAGGTAAGTTCTCAACGAAAAAGCTGGCGTGTTTGATCTTGCCGATATCATGATAATAGCAAGCTACTCTAGTAAGTAAAGAACGTCCACCGATTTCTGCTACAGCATTAGCACTTAGATTGGCTACCATCATGCTATGGTGATACGTACCTGGTGCTTCTTCTAGCAACTGTTTCAATAAAGGATGATTAGGATTGCTGAGTTCATTTAATACGATCACACTATCATCATTGACCATCAATTCAATATAGGGGTGCAGACCTATCGTCAGCAAGAATGAGAACAGTGCACCTGTGAATCCGCAGACTAGCGTTAACCAAGTCGTTGCATCCCCAAAGCTCATTCCTTGGTAGATAATTAAAATGACATCCATCATCACAGGGAAAATAATGACCCACATAGCAGCGGATAACCCTTGTTCTGAGATCCGCTTGCGTCTGACGATCGTTGCCATGAGACCTGAAAATACATAGGACATCAAAATAACTGTCAGAAAGTTCGTGCCAATCGAATCATAAAAAATGAAAAGTGCGGATACTGCTTGGAAAATACCAGCCATGATCCCTGCTCTTCGATTCAAGAAAAAGCTTAAAACAAGTGGAGCAAAAGCCGCGGGGTAAAACAACGGAATATAAGCAGCTTGTTCTGTTTGGAAGAGTTGGAAAAATTTCATTAGTACTACGCTGACTGACATTGCTGTCACGTAGAAAAGTACGTATTTTGTTCTTTCTCCTGCGTTTTGGAATTGAAGTGAATTATAAATCAGTACACCGATTTGAAGCAAAACAGCTAAAACCATGGCAATGAGTGGGAAAATCGAAGTCGTTTGATTCGTCAATCCTAGTAATTCCAATTTTTTCATCGCTGAAGCATCAATTTGATTTCCTTCGCGAACAATGATTTCTCCTTGGAAGATCATCACTGGCTGTACAGCTTCTCGTGCAGATTGTTTTAATTCTTCTGTCTTTTTCTCATTCAATACATCATTGACTACAATGCCTTGATCCACTAAGTAGCGAATCATTTGTTGCTGCTCTGTTGTGACATTCAAATACTGAATCTGATCTTCTGCTTCTTGTTTAAAAGCTTCCAATTCGCTTTCACGAACTTGTTTACTCATCTGTTCGTCAATGAGCTTCAAACTTTCATCCCTAACCGTGTGAATTTCCGTTTCAGTCATTTCAAATATCGTCGAATAAAAATTGTTCGGCAGTTTTTGGTAAAATGCAACGTTTTCTGCATTCACGTTTTCAAAATTTTTCTTTAGTGTAGCAATCCGCTCTTCTGTAGTAGGTTTCGGGATATTTTCATCTTCCTTCGCCTTATCTACCTTGTCATTATAAGATTTGTTGATGGTATCATTCGTCTTATCGATCAATTCGAATAATTGCTTGATTCGATTGTTCTGGTCATCTGCCAGATCTTTTTGATAAGTATATTCTGGAGTCACTGCTTCTGCTGCCAGTTTTCTTCTTTGTTCGGTTTCTTCCGTGTTCTCGATCGTTTTATTCGCACGGATACTCTCTTCTGCTACTTGGCCTTCTCTAAAATCATTGGCCTTTTGTTTGACACTACTAAATGTAACGCCGCAGACAATGATAAAAAACAAGAACAGAAGGAAAGGCAATGCTGCCTTTCCGAGTTTTTCTTGTAGTTTCTGCAGTGTTTTATTCAACATGTGCTTATCCTCCTAAGCAAAGCTTATTCTTGATGAAGATCCGCCTTTTCATAAGCTTTGATGATTTCGGCAACTACAGGGTGCCGAACAACGTCACTTGCTTCAAAATTAACAAAATCGATTTTTTTGATTTGCTTTAGTGTTCGCTCTGCATGAACAAGACCGCTTGTCGTCCCTCGAGGCAAGTCTATCTGACTTGTATCCCCATTGACAATCATTTTTGATTGATAACCGAGACGGGTCAAGAACATTTTCATCTGAGCGACTGTCGTGTTTTGTGCTTCGTCCAAGATAACGAATGCATCATCCAATGTCCGCCCCCGCATGTAAGCTAAAGGTGCGATTTCGATCACGCCTCGTTCCATCAATCGGTTCGTATGATCCAATCCAAAAATTTGGTATAAAGCATCATAAACAGGCCGCAGATAAGGATCCACTTTTTCTTTCAGATCTCCGGGTAGAAAGCCTAGGTTTTCCCCTGCCTCCACAGCGGGCCGCGTCAGAATGATTTTTTGCACTTCGCCTTTTTTTAGGGCAGCAATTGCTAATACTACGGCAAGAAACGTTTTCCCTGTTCCGGCTGGTCCTACACCAAATACGATGTCATGTTTGGCTACCGATTCAACGTATTTCTTTTGACCGCTGTTTTTTACCCGTATAGGTTTCCCATTACGGTCTTTGACGATCTCTTCCTCATACATCTCAACAAAATAGTCTAATGTACCTTTTTGCCCCATTTTCAATGCCGTCACAACATCTGGCGTACTTACGTGGATTCCTCGTTTGATCAATTCCTGTAATGTCCGAATGACTGAGGCAGCCAAGGAAATCTGGGATTGCTCACCAATGATCTGAATGATTTCTCCACGTGTATGGATGGTTGTTTCCGTTGTTTCCTCGATCAGTTTTATATGCTTGTCGTGTGCACCTAAAAGCATGCTGACATCATCAGCAGCTGTCAATCTAATCTCTAAAGAACTAGACTCTTCCGTCAAAAATAGACATCCCCTTTTTTTCGATTCATTCTTTCCTATTTTACCATACTCAGAAGAAACTATATAGCAAATAAGAAAAGGTTGTAAAAGAGCCGCTTAACCATACGTACCAAGAAACGTTAAAAAATAGCCGTTTCCATTCGCTAAAGGTCTCATTTTGATAAAAAGAAGCTGAGAAGGTAAGTTATATGAAAGCGGAGAATAAAATATTCCGTTTCATTCAGCAGGTATTCTCTAGGTATTTTTCTTGTTTCAAAAAAAGAAAACAAAATATTTAAAATATTCTTGCATTTCAAAAAAAACAGGTGTATTATTACGTCAACAAATAAACATACAGCAAAGCGTCGAGGAAAACAGTAGGCTATTCAACGATTTATTCCCAGTGAGTCATGTAAGTGAAAAATGACAATAAATCGAATAGACGAACATCATTTCCGAGTCAATGTCGAAAACGTAGATCATTGTGGCTGCCTCCATTATCAGGCTAGCGGATAACTTTATCAAAAAGCGTCCGTGAATGAAGAAGCTTTTTTAAGCGAAAAAAGGTGGTACCGTTCTAGAATCTAGAGCCCTTTTCCCAAGTGGAAAAGGGCTTTTTTTATATTTTAAGGTGGTGGTTTTCATGGAATCTGATATTAGTGGCATTACTAATTGCTACAACGTTTATATCGTCAATCAAAATGATAATTATTGGAGGAAAAATTTATGGAAGAAACAAAAACTTATTCATGGAAACAACTATTGATGGTCAGTTCACTTATCTTCGGGATGTTCTTCGGGTCAGGTAATCTAATCTTTCCTGTCCACTTAGGTCAAATGGCTGGCGCAAACTGGGTCAGTGCTGGCGTAGGATTTGCCATCTCAGGCGCTCTTTTCCCATTACTAGCTATCTTAGCTGTAGTAGTGACAAAAAGTGATGGTCTGTATGACTTAGCTAAACCTGTCGGAAAATGGTATGCTGCCTTGTTCTTAATCCTTGTTCATTTGACGATCGGACCATTTTTCGGTACACCACGGACAGCTGCTACTGCTTTTGAAATGGCTGCTAAACCATTTTTGCCTGAAAAATATAATTCATTAGGTATGTTTTTATTCTCTGCTCTTTTCTTTTTACTTGCTTATTTCCTTACTGTCCATCCCACACGGTTGGTCAAATACGTCGGAAAGTATCTAAACTCCTTGTTTCTTGCATTATTAGCAATCATTTTTGTCGTTTCTTTATTCCACCCAATGGGAAATCTAAATCAATCTGCTGCAGATACTTACCAAACAAACGCTTTAACAAATGGTGTCCTAGAAGGTTATAACACGGTTGATGCAGTAGCTTTGCTTGCTCTAAGTGTCACTTTTGTCCATGCAGTCCGTGACCTTGGTTTCAAAGATAAAAAAGTCACAGAATTAACAGCAAAAGCTGGTAGCCTGAGCGTTGCGCTAGAAGTCATGATCTATTTTGGTCTTGTTCTTCTCGGTGCGATGAGTTTGAATAAAATGTCTTTATCAGAAAATGGCGGAACTGCACTTTCTCAGATCACTAATTTTTATTTAGGTAACTTCGGCGCTAGCTTCTTAGGAGTGATGGTCACATTAGGTGTCTTCACTACCGCTATGGGACTCGTTGTTTCTTTTGCACAAGATTTCCATAAACTGTTCCCTAAAGTCAGTTATATGACATGGCTGCGGTTAACGACTTTCGTCTCTTTTGTCGTTGCAAATGCTGGTTTGGACAATATCATCCAATGGTCTTTACCAGTATTGATGCTTTTGTATCCATTGTCGCTTGCGTTGATCTTGCTTTCCTTAACAGCAAAATTTTTCCAAAAGACACCATTTGTCTATCAAGTAACGATGTTGTTTGCTGCTGTTCCCGCCGTATTGGATATGCTGGCAAATTCGCCTGCTTTAGTGAGTCAACAAAGAGTTGTAGCAAGCATGCTCGAATTTTATCATCATCACGTTCCTTTTGCTGCATTAGGACTCGGCTGGATGGTCCCAACGTTACTTGGTTACGCTGGCAGCTTACTCTTCTATTACGCCTATCGCCTATCAGGGTATAAACAAGAAGCGAATGAACTACCAGAAGAATAACCAAATCAAACACAATTTAACATAAGAAATATTAAACAGGAAAAAAACAGCTAGATGAAAGAATCTTATTCTTTCATCTAGCTATTTTTTAGATCTCTTTTTTACGAGCACAAAAAAACTGCGGACAATGATTGTCCGCAGTTTAAATGATAAAATTAAGATTGTAATAGTTCTTTCACAATGGCATTTACTTGGTTTCCATCTGCTTTTCCTTTGACTTTAGGCATGATCGCACCCATGACTTTGCCAAATTCTTTCATTGATGAAGCACCAGTTTGCGTGATTGCTTCTTGAACAAGTTGTCGAATTTCTTCGTCAGAAAGTTGTTCCGGCATGTATTTTTCGACTATCACAATTTCACTTTTTACTTTTTCAGCTAAATCGTCACGTCCTGCTTCTTCAAACTCATGCAAAGAATCACGTCGCTGTTTCATTTCTCGAGACAACACCGTTAATTCTTCTTCTTCTGTCAAGTCGTGACCTTCTTTAATCTGCTCGTTTTGTATAGATGACTTGATCATTCGGATGACTTGTAAAGATTCCTTATCTTTCGCTTTCATCGCTGTTTTCATGTCATCGTTTAATCTACTTAGTAGTGACACACTACCAACTCCAATTCATCACAGAACTAGAATTTTTTGCGTTTTCTAGCTGCTTCAGATTTTTTCTTGCGTCTTACACTTGGTTTTTCGTAGAATTCACGTTTACGAGATTCTTGTAAAGTACCCGCTTTTGACACGGAACGTTTGAAGCGACGAAGAGCATCGTCAAGTGATTCGTTTTTGCGAACGACTGTTTTTGACATGTTAATTCCCTCCCTCCGAGCTTAAAAAGTAACCGTAATTGTTATTGAAATATATCTCAAAAAACAAGACTGTCCTGTGAATATTATATCTAATGCTGTTTTGACCGTCAAGGAAATCTTGCTTTTTTTTAAAATTATCAAATGTTATTTTATTTAAATCCTTATTGACAATTTTCACATCTTCCGAAAATCTCGAATCTATGCCCTTCGATCGTACATCCACCGAGCTGTTCTTCGAAATAATTCATTGGACACATATGGATTTCTTTCGTTGTTCCGCACACCGTACAGATAAAGTGATGGTGATGGCCGATTTCCCCTTGACAGCAATGAAAACGAAACTTCATCTCTCCATTTAAATCGGTTTCTTCCAGTAAATCGATTTCTGCAAAATCATGGAGATTTCGATAAATCGTATCGTAACTTACTCCTTTGAATTCCTGATTCATATAGTCAAAAACTTCTTTAGCGGATACGTAGCGATTGCGCTTCACTAAATAAGTTAACAATGCTTCTCTTTTTTTAGTATATTTAAAACCGTTATTTTTCAATGTTTCTAGTGATTGTTCGATCAATGTCTGTTTTTTCATGACTTATTCCTCCAAATCAAAATGATTACGAAGTACACATTCTAGAGTATGGTATAATAAACATAAAAAAAATGCAAGTGAGGTTTTATCCATGTCTTCCGATTCTACAGAAATCGTTACTTTTTTTGTCATCTCCGACTCTGCTGGAGAAACTGCGACAAAACTAGCGCAAGCCACTATGGCCCAATATCCTACCGTTGAGTTCAATTTATTCCGCAGAACATTTGTGACAGATGAGAAAACATTGATGCAGGCACTGCAAGATGCACTAGAAGAAAATGCCCTTGTCCTGCACACATTGATCAATCAAGAATTGATCGAGATGACGCGTGCTTTTTGTGAAGAACATCAATTATTTAGTTTCGATGTGATGACTCCGCCGATATCAGAAATCGAGCGCTTAACTGGTATCAAGCCCATTCGGCAACCTGGCGCCCTTCATTTATTGAATGAGAACTATTTCAAACGGATCAAAGCAATGGAATTTGCTGTAAAATATGATGACGGGAAAGATCCTCGTGGGTTTCTAGAAGCAGATGTCGTTTTGCTAGGCGTATCCCGAACTTCCAAAACGCCTTTGAGCTTGTTTTTAGCTAACAAAAATTTAAAAGTTGCCAATCTTCCTTTGATCCCACAAGCACATATTCCCAAACAGCTTTGGGAAATTGATCCTAAAAAAATCGTGGGACTGACGAATAACCCAGATATTTTAAACAATATCCGTAAAGAACGGATGCGCTCTTACGGATTAAATCCTGATACTGCTTATTCCGATATCGAAAAAATACGAGCTGAACTCGATTTTGCGAATGATCTTTATGAAAAATTGGGCTGCGTAGTAATCAATGTCGCTTCTTTATCTATTGAAGAAACAGCTTCGCTTATTTTGAATGCTTTAGACCTAGAAGATCATAGTTATTATGGAACTGAAACCACCGAAGAAACAGACTAACAATTTTTCTTGTCTTTTTCTTAAAAAAAACTGGACTGTGTCAGCGAAGAAGATTCGTTGACACAGTCCAGTTTGTCTCTATTTGCACCTATCGTTATTGATGTTCCACATGCTTGAGTGTCTGGTTCAAAATATCTAGTACGTGAGAATCATCAAGACTATACAAAATCGCTTTTCCCTCACGATGGGACTTGACGACATGGTTTTCTCTTAATAAACGCAGTTGATGCGATACAGCAGATTGTTCCATTTCCACTGCTTGGGTGATTGCTGTCACATTTTGCTCCCCGTCTTTCAGATACAGCAGAATTTTGAGACGAGTGGGGTCACTCAACATTTTGAATAGTTGGCTGACTTTCTCTACTTTTGTTTTTTGCGTGTCTGGCAATCCATTCACCTCCAACTTGAAAAAAGACTGACTTCTAAAGTTTACCACTTTTTCCATCAGTCTCAAGTTTTTTTATTCTTCTGTCATTTTTTTGATAATCGCTTCATAAGCGGCTACTTTTCCAGCTGCGTCTTCTGAAGAGCTTCCTTTTACACCGATATAAAATTTGATTTTTGGCTCAGTTCCTGAAGGACGGATAGCGATCCAGCCATTTTCTTCCAGCGTATACTTCAATACGTCAGATGGCGGTGTCGTTAGTTTTTCTACGTTTCCTTCACGGTCTGTTCTCGTCAACTCTTTAAAGTCTTCTGTTTGGATGACTTTTGCTCCGGCAAATTCTGTCGGTGCTTCTTCACGGAATTTTTCCATCAAAGCAGAGATTTTCGCAGAACCTTCTTGTCCGCTCATTGTCACAGAAATCGTTTTTTCTGCGTAGTAGCCATAGGTTTCAAAAATCGTTTGCAAGCCGTCATACAACGTTTTGCCTTGTTTTTTATAGTAAGCTGCTACTTCTGCTAATAAGAGCAATGCTTGGATCGCGTCTTTGTCGCGAACGAAAGGTTTAACTAAATAACCGTAACTTTCTTCGAATCCGAACATAAAAGTATGGGAATGATCTTCTTCAAATTGTTGAATTTTTTCAGCAATGAATTTGAATCCTGTCAATACATTGAACATGGTAGCACCATAGTGTTCCGCAATTGCTGTAGGCAATTCGCTAGAAACGATCGATTTCAATACCGCGGCGTTTTCAGGTAAAGTGCCTCGCGATTGGTGTGCTTCCAAAATATATTGAGCAAACAGTGCTCCGATTTGGTTTCCGGTCAATACTTCATAGGAGCCATTTGGCAAACGAACGGCTGCACCTAAACGGTCTGCATCAGGATCTGTTGCAATCAGCAAGTCAGCGCCTTCTTTCTCGCCAAGTCGCATCGCATACTCAAAAGCAGAGTGTTCTTCTGGATTTGGTGATTTGACTGTAGTGAAATCTGGGTCTGCGACAGCTTGTTCTGGAACTAGTACGAATTGTTCGAATCCAGCTTGTTTCAACGCACGTTCACCCAACATTTTTCCTGTTCCGTGAAGTGGTGTGTACACAAGTTTCAAATCTTTCCCCATTGTTTCCACCAATTCATGATCAATCGTTACTGCTTTGATTTCTTCTAGATAAGCGGCATCCACTTCTTCTCCGATAATCGTGATCAATCCGCTATGTTCAGCTTCTTCGTCAGATAATACTTCAACTTTTAACGGATTGCTGACTTCACGGACATATTTCGTCAATGCATCTGCGTCTGCAGGAGGCATTTGTCCCCCATCTTCTCCGTAGACTTTATATCCGTTGTAAGCTGCTGGATTGTGGGATGCGGTTACCATGATTCCCGCAAACGTCTTCAAATGACGGACTGCAAAAGAAAGCTCTGGTGTTGGACGTAGACTTTCGAATACATAAGATGGGATATTGTGATGTGCTAATGTTTTGGCTGCTTCCATGGCAAATTCTGGCGATTGATGGCGTGAGTCATAAGCGATAGCGACACCTCGGCGTTTTGTTTCTTCACCTTGTGTATCCATGAAACGTGCAAGTCCTTCTGTTGCTTGTCTTACCGTATAGATGTTCATTCGATTGATCCCAGGTCCTAAGATTCCCCGCATGCCTGCAGTACCGAATTCCAACGGTGCATAAAAAGCATCTTCAAGTTTTTCAGGATCTTCACCCAGATCATTTAATTGTTTTTTTAAGTTTTCTTCTAAATTTTCTTCATGTACCCATTGTTCATACACTTGTTCCCAAGACATGAAAATAACACCTCTTTCTGAAATATGGTTCTTAATAAGTATAGCATTCACTTATTAGATATGAAAGTATGAGGGCCAAAAAACGCTTAAATCAAGAAAGGATTCTTTTATCAAGCACGGTTACAAGTATTCGCATAAATCGGATTCAGTAGAATTCACGCGAAAAAAAAGAGTAAAAGAACAATTGAAACCGTTCTTTCACTCTTTTTAAACTTATGCAGTTGTTTCTTCTAAAGATTCCAAGTATTTATACACTTGTTGTCCAGCGATCCCACCATCACCAACAGCAGTAGTGATTTGTCGCAAATCTTTTTCACGAACATCTCCGATGGCAAAAACGCCTGGTATATTCGTCTTCATTTCGTTGTCTGTTGGAATCCAGCCAGCTTCGTTCGTCAACCCTGCTTCTCTAAATGGTGCAGTTAATGGATCCAGTCCAACATAGATGAATACTCCGTCTGCTGCCAAATCAAACTCATTGCCGGTTTTGACATTACGTGCTTTCACACCTGTCACTACCATTTCATTCCCAACGATTTCGTCAACGACTGTATCCCACATAAAGGAAATTTTTTCATTCGCAAATGCACGGTCTTGGATGATCTTTTGTGCACGTAATTCATCTCTACGGTGGACGATGACTACTTCAGAAGCAAATTGTGTCAAATAAATGGCTTCTTCTACTGCTGAGTCTCCTCCTCCGATCACTACTAGACGTTTGTTACGGAAAAATGCACCATCACAAACTGCACAGTAAGAAACGCCACGTCCAGCAAATTCTTCCTCGCCAGGTACGCCTAATTTACGGTGGATACAGCCTGTTGCGATAATGACTGTTTTTCCTTCGTAAGTTTTATCTTCACAAATAACTTCTTTGTGGCTGCCGTGATCCTTGATATCTTGCACGATTCCATAAGCATTTTCTGTCCCAAATCTTGAAACACCTTCATACATCTTATAAGCTAGATCAGGACCCATGATTGAATCGAAACCAGGATAGTTTTCGATTTCTGCCGTATTGTTCATTTGGCCGCCAGGGGCGCCTTGTTCGATCATCAATACGGATAAGTTTGAACGTGAAGCATATAAAGCAGCAGTCATCCCAGCAGGACCTGCGCCAATAACGATTACATCATACATATGTAGATTCTCCTTTACTTAATCAAGTAAGCATACTTTACAGCTAATGCAAAAAAAAGTCTATTGTTCTGCTTGCGTTTCTCGAATAGCTTTATTATACTCGAAAAATCCGCTGAAAAACAATAGACTTTTATAAATCATTGATTAATCGTTCGAAAGATTTTCTCCATTTGAATCAATTACTTTTTTATACCAGTTGAATGATTTCTTCTTCGAACGGGCTAATGTGCCATTTCCTTCGTTGTCACGATCGACATAAATGAATCCGTACCTTTTCTTCATCTCACCTGTACCAGCTGATACTAAATCAATACATCCCCAAGTCGTATAGCCTAATAGATCAACTCCATCTAATTCTACTGCATCTTTCATTGCCTGGATATGTGCTGCCAGATAGTCGATTCGATAGTCATCTTCCACATAACCATTCTCATCAGGCGTATCGACTGCACCTAAGCCGTTTTCTACAATAAATAGTGGTTTTTGATAACGATCATAAATATCATTCATCGTTATTCTCAAGCCTAATGGATCAATTTGCCAACCCCATTCACTTGCTTCCAGATATGGATTTTTGACAGAAGCAAAGATATTTCCTGCAGTCTGTTCCAAGAGTTCGTTGTCAGTAGTCGAAACTCGAGAAGAATAGTAAGAAAAGGAGATAAAATCAACAGTATGTTCTTTCAGCAATGCGGCATCCCCAGGTTCCATTTCGATCTGAATGCCATTTCGTTCCATTTCTTTCAATGCATAAGCGGGATATTCTCCTCGTGACTGGACATCAATGAAGAAATAATTTTCTCGATCTGATTTTCTAGAAGCCCAAACATCTTCAGGATTGCAAGTGTATGGATAATATGCTCCTGCTGCCAGCATACAGCCTACTTTGTTCTCCGGATCTACTTCATGAGCAATCTTCGTTGCGATGGCACTTGCAACCAACTCATGATGTGCCGCTTGATATTTGATTTGTTCTTCATTTTCTCCTTCTTCAAAATACAGCCCTGCGCCCATGAATGGTGCATGAAGGATCATATTGATCTCATTGAATGTCAACCAATATTTGACAAGTCCTTTATAGCGATTGAAGATGACTCGGCACAGATTTTCATAAAAACCAACGAGTTCTCTGGAACGCCACGCACCATATTCTTTGATCAAATGCATCGGACAATCAAAATGTGTAATCGTCACAAGCGGCTCGATTCCGTACTTTTGACATTCTTTAAAGACATCCTCATAAAATTTCAAACCAGATTCATTTGGCTCTTTTTCATCGCCCATTGGAAAAATACGACTCCAAGCAATGGACATCCGATAAGTCTTGAACCCCATTTCTGCAAACAAAGCAATATCTTCCTTATAATGATGATACATATCGATCGCAATTTTTGCTGGATAAAAATGATCCTCATCAAATTCAAACATTTTCTTTTTTCCAGTAATGACAGGAAAACGGTCTTCTCCGATTGGCACAACATCTACGTTCGCTAACCCACGTCCGCCTTCATCATAACCGCCCTCGCATTGATTGGCTGCTGTAGCACCGCCCCATAAAAAATCTTTTCTGAATCCCATCATACTTCCTCCATTACATGTGAATTGCTTGATAATTCTCTTGCCAGTTCATCTTGGACTTCGATTCCTTCTGCTTTTAACCGGCTGATTGTTTCCTTGAATTGCGGTAAATACTGCTGATGTGCAATAAACAACTCATCCATGATCCGTTTTGCTGTCTTTCCTGATCGTATAAGTGGATTGATCGTAAACGCTTGTAAAGCTGTTCCATAATCACCAGTCACGGTTGCTTCGATCGTCAGCAATTCCATATTCTTCATTACTTGCAACCACCCTCTTTCAGCAGCAGGAAGGGAACCAAACGCTACATTTCGTGCGCCTTGTGCGCCAACATAGGCAGTGACTTCTACTACACAATCTGCCGGCAGATCAGGAACAGCTCCATCATTCTTTGTAGATACCACGATCTGTGTTTCTTTATTTCCATAGATCGAAGCAATCGTTTCACAGGCAGCATCTGAATAATAAGCACCACCTCGTTTTTGCAATTGTTCAGGTTTATGATTCAATTCTGGATCTTTGTATAATTCAAACAGCTCTGCTTCTGTTTCTTTCACTTGCTGCGCTCTTGTACCAATCGTTTGATATTCTTCTAAAGCATGTTCCAGCATTTCTTCTTCACGATAGTAATAGCGGTGGTAGCCACAAGGGATCATGTTCATTTGTTTTAATTGTTCTTTAAAAAACGGGATATCAAAGATATTTTTCGGCAATCCATTGTCTTCATCGTATAAACGATCAATCAATTCTGCCGTGCGGTCATTTCCTTTATTATCTGCTACTTTGTGCCAATGGAAGTGATTTAGACCGGCAAACTTGTAGATCAGCTCTTCTTTTTTCTTGCCAAGCATTGCTGGTTCTGTCATCATCGCCATTACTGGCACATTGCATAATCCGATCACTTTATCCCATTTGCCATATCTGATAACTGCTTCTGTCACCATCCCACTTGGGTTCGCGAAATTGATTAGCCAAGCATTTGGACATAAACGCTTCATGTCTTCAACGATTGCCAAAACCACTGGAACGGTACGAAAAGCTTTGAATATCCCGCCAGCACCATTTGTTTCTTGCCCAATCATCCCATAATAACTAGGGATCCGCTCGTCTTTGATTCGTGCATCTAATTGACCGACACGAAACTGAGTCGTAACAAAATCCGCATCTTTCAATGCTTCTTCCCGATCCAGAGTTGCATAAATTTTGACTTCATACGGAGAAGCATCCCACATACGCTGAGACATCTGACTGACGATCTCAAGCTTTTCTTTTCCTTCTTCTACATCTACGAGCCAGATTTCTCGTATCGGTAATTCCTCATATCTTTTGATAAATCCTTCCATCAACTCGGGGGTGTAACTGCTGCCTCCACCAATCGTAGCGATTTTGATTCCTTTTGCCATGTTCTCACTCCTTTACTTTTTACACTTTTATTATCTTTTTTGTAAACAAAACAAACAATAGAAATTCGTTTCTTTCCAGTAAGATTTACAAAAGTTAGTGTTTTCTATTGGATTTTTGTAAATATCTTGTCAAAAAACGTCTTTTTTAAGCTGTACAACATAAATTCGTTTACAAATCATTTTCAAAAAAGTTATAATTTACGTAAAAAAACAAGAAGAAGGTATCTACATGTTATTACGTGAAAAAATTAAAGAAATCTCCTTTTCTCCTTCAGAAAATGAAGTGATTCAGTTTCTCTTAAGTGATTCTCCAGCACTTGGCGAAATGACCATCCAAGAGATCGCTGAGCGATGTTATGTCCACCCGTCCACACTCATCCGTGTAGCAAAAAAAATGGGTTTTGATGGCTGGGTCAGTTTTCGTAATGCTTTTTTAGCTGAAACAGCCTATCTTGATGGGAATTTTCAAGACGTAGATGCGAATCTTCCTTTTTCCACCACAGACGGTATTATGACGATCGCAAATAAAATGGCTTCTTTAGAACAGATGACGATTCAAGATACACTTTCTCTCATTCATCATGACCAACTGCAAAAAGCCAAACAACTAATGCTTCAAGCAAAAAAAATCGTGATTTTCGCCAGTAACTCGAATACTTTGATTTCTCAAGATTTCATGCTGAAAATGAAGCGCATCAAAATGGATGTCACAATTGTCACCACTTTTGGTGAATCGTTCTATGAAGCGTACAATTGCACGAGTGATATGTGCGGGATTCTGATTTCTTATACGGGTGAAAACAATGTGATCCTTCGTACCGCAGAAATATTGAAACAAAATCATGTTCCAATTTTAGCTTTGACCAGTATCGGTGATTCAACTCTATCCTCAATGAGTACAGCCGCTTTGCGACTTACGACACGCGAGCGACTGTATTCAAAAATTGGTAATTTTACGATCAATACATCGATTTGTTATCTTCTAGACGTGTTATATAGTTGTGTTTTTGCAGAAAATTATCAACAGAATTTAGTCCATCTAATCTCTGTAGGACAAAAATTCGATAAACGCCCTATCAGCTCGGCCATCATGAAAGAGCCTTTCAATTTCGAAAATAAAGAAGTGGAATAAAAAGAATAGTTAAGCCTAGTCCATTCTTTCACCTAACCGTTCAGGTCAGTGCGGTGATAAGTGCATCGTCTGGCCCGACCGTCTCCCCTTGATTTTCTAAAATATCTAAATAATCCGTGTAATTGGTGACGATCACAGGTGTTTCTAAACTGTATCCTTCCTCTTCGATTTTCTTTTTGTCGAAGCGGAGCAACAGATCGCCTTGTTTCACTCTTTCTCCTTGCTGCACCAAGCTTTCAAAATATTTCCCTTCCAACTGAACAGTATCCAATCCGACATGAATCAGCAATTCCAGACCTGTTTCAGAAACCATTCCAATTGCATGTTTCGTCGGGAACAGGGTCATGACTGTTCCGTCAAAAGGGGCACGTACTTCTCCTTTTTCAGGGTAGATCAAGATTCCTCGACCTAGTGTTCCTTGTGCAAAAGCTGCATCCTTTGCTGCATTCAGTGGAGCGATTTGTCCTTGTATCGGTGTTTTTACAATTTCTTTACCTGATTTTTTCTGTATAGCATCTGTTTCATCTGCTTCATCCTTCCAAAAGAAAAAAGTCAGCGAAAACCCGATTACCGAAGCAATAGCAATGCCGATAAACGCTTGAAACATACCACTGGCGTCTGTTTCCGTGATGTAGTTTACCACCCCAAAAATCCCTAATCCGCCCATTGTGTAGCTGATTGTTCCAGATGCCATCAAATAGATTCCTGAAATGGCACCACCAATCATCGAGTAAATAAATGGCTTCTTCTTCGGTAAGGTGATTCCATAAATGGCTGGTTCTGTTACGCCGAAGATTCCTGAAATCACAGCTGGCATGCAAAGCGCCTTCATTTTTTGATCCTTGAACTTGAAATACATCGCCAATACCACTGCGGTCTGTGCAAAACTCGCACCATAAACGCCTACTAACATCTGACTCCACCCGTTTTGCGCTAGCTGCATAATCGCAAGAGGGATAATACTCCAATGAAGTCCGAAAATCACCAGTACTTGCCAAAGAAATCCTAGAACTGCACCATACACAGCTGGAGAAAAGTCCATCAATGCTTGGAATCCCGTGCTTAATAGATCTGTCAGTATACTGACAATCGGGCCGATAATCAAAAAGCCAGCAGGAAGTGCGATTAATAACACAGAAAAAGGAACCAAAAAGGTCTGGACGACCGCAGGAATCCATTTCTTAGCAATTTTTTGGACTTGTCCGGCAAATGCGATAATGAAGATAACAGGTACGACGCTACTGGTATAACTGCTGCCCACCCATGGGATACCCAAAAATGTTTCATAAGCCGGAAGACCCAGCAAGCTATAAGGGGCAGGACTGCCATCAGAGAAACCACTTTGTAGTGCTGCTCCTTGTACAGTCGGGTAACAAAGTGCTGCACCAATCACAATCCCCACCATCGGATTCAGATGAAATTTTTTCGCTGCTGTGTACCCCAAGATCACTGGCATGAAATAAAAAATTGCATCCCCTATCCCATTCAGCATGATGTACGTACCCGATCCTTCAGTATAAAATTTGAGAAACAAGAACAAAGCATTTAATCCTTTGACCATTCCCGCTGCAGCCAAAGCACCTAAAAAAGGTTGGAAACAGCCACTTAATATGTCGATTAATCGATTGAACAGGTTACTACTTGAAGAAACCTCTTCTTCTGCTTCATCGGAAATCCCTGCTGCTGTCAGTACTTCTGCATAGACATCTGGCACGTGATTCCCGATGACAACTTGATATTGCCCGCCGCTTTTCATGATGGTAACTATCCCTTCCATCTTTTTCAAAACATCATCCTTTGCTTTATTTTCCTCCTTTAGTTTGAAACGAAGCCGCGTCACACAGTGTGTCAAGCTACGGATATTTTCTTTTCCTCCGATATTCTTTACGATGTTTTCTGCTAATTCTTGGTATTTTCCCATTTCTATTCCCTCCAATTTATTAGTGGAAGGTTTAGCCAACTGAATGTCACTACCCTTATTTTCATACGTTCTTGTTAATTTATCCTCCTTTTTTTATTTATTTACAACGATTCTCATGCACTAAACGCGCAGTATGGATCGTTAAATACATTTTTTCATCCGTGGACATCTGGTAGTTGAATGCCTCGGCTAAAAAGTCTACTATTTTCTCAACGCAACCAAACGTATCCTTATATTTTTTTTGAATAACTTGGAACAATTCCTCAGAAACTTCTCCATCTTCTGATTTCGCTCCATCTAGGACACGTGTCAGAAAAAAACGCAGGTGTGTGACGAATCGAAAAAAGTGGACTGAATCTTCATCAAATGTAATCTTATAGTAATAGCGGACGATATTTAAAATATCCTGTATTGTTGTGGTAAACAGGTAGGTATTGTCTTGCTGGCTTTGAATGCCTTGTGCATTGACTAAATGCAATGCGATAAATCCGGCTTCGTCTTCTGATAACTTGATGTGGTATTTATCCGAGATTTTCTTCACTGTTTTTTTCCCGATGGCATACTCTTTAGGAAACAGTTGTTTGATATCATACAGCAATACATTTGGTACAAATATTCCCATTTTGTGACGTTCGATAGCCGTATACAAATGATCCGTCAATGCAATATATACAGAATCATTCAAATGGACTTGTAGAGCCTCTTTTGTATATTCAATGATTTCACAAGAAATTTCTAAGTACTCAAGAGGAATCGCTTGTGCCAATTCTTGGAACTGTTGTGAAAGTCCGTCATTTGTCAACTGAAATTTTTTGTCGATGCATGAGTCAAAAATCGGGTCACCCACTTTCTTTTTGAATGCCAAACCTTTTCCCATCACAATCATTTCCTGATTTCTTTCATTCCTGGTTATTACGACGTTGTTATTTAGTACTTTCTCAATCAGCATGTTTTGCTCCTTTCCATGATTATATAGGGCTGTATCCAAAACAAAAAGAAAAACCCAAAAAGCCGTCCATGGAACCATGGGAGACTCATCAGGTTTAGCTTGCATCAGGCAATCACTATCCAAGTTGTATCGTTTTCTTTATATTATCGAAAGCAAACGCTTTTGTCAACGCTTTCTTAGCGCCTATTAGGCACTTCTGACTAGCTGTCGAATCTTTTTTTAAATCTGGTGACTACGACACTACCGCTCACAGATGAAGAATCTGGGAAGCTCTGTTTTATTTTCACTCTAGCACTTAGGTCAAAATGCTACTATGCTACTGTCACAACCTCTAATATACGGTGTTCCAGTACCAGCTTATCGGTGATAAGCCAAATTTATGCAAAAATCTGGAAAACCTTTTTTACAAATTTTTTCTTATCACCTAAAGCTGAACGGAGCACTGTCACAACCTCTTTTACACACCACTGCTTTGCAGTTTGTACATATCTGCATACAAACCATTTTGCGCTAGAAGTGTTTCATGATTCCCACGCTCTACTATATGACCTTTGTCTAAAACTAAAATCAATTCTGCATCTCGAATCGTGGACAGCCGATGGGCAATCGCAATCGTTGTCCGTCCTTGTCGCATTTTTGCCAATCCTTCTTGGATCAATCCTTCGGTTTCAGTATCGATATTTGCTGTTGCTTCATCCAATACTAGTATTTTAGGATCTGTCACGATTGTTCGCGCAAAAGTGATCAGCTGTCGTTGTCCACTAGAATAGCTGGCACCGTGTTCGATCACTTTTGAGTGATATCCTTTTGGTAATTCATCGATGAACTTGTTTGCTTGAACAAACTCAGCTGCATGGCGAATCTGTTCGTCTGTGATAGCTGGATTCATCATCCGGATATTTCCTGCGATATCTCCATAAAACAAGAAGGCATCTTGCAAGACCAATCCCATTTTCTTACGTAACTCTTCCATTGGATATTCTCGAATGTCATGATCATCAATCAAGATCTGGCCTTCATAAAATTCGTAAAACCGCATCAATACGTTGATGATCGAGCTTTTTCCGCTTCCGGTGTGCCCCACTAATGCAACGGTCTCTCCCGGATTAGCGACAAAAGAGATATTGTTCAATACATTGTGCTCTCCATCATAAGAAAAGCTTACATTGCGAAACTCGATCTTACCTGAAGTAATCGCTTGATCTGCTCCAGGATTTTGTTGCGGTGCATATTCTTCTGTATCCATGATTTTCAAAATACGACTACCGGCAACCATTCCATCTGTAAAGGTGCTCAAAAAGTCCATCATTTGAGACATTGGATTAAAAAATCCCTGGACATAGGTCGTAAATGCATATATCAGTCCAACTTCTACGGGAGAATGCAACGCATCGATCCCAAACAAAGTCAACGCCAACGCAATCGCCAATGCATATAGAAAATTGATGATCGGACTTAACAGAATCGAATTCGTTTTGATCATCGCATAGCGCGTGTCTAAATACTCGTTGTTCACTTGTTCAAATTCTTTAGCTAAACGAGCTTCTTGGCGAAACTGTTGGATAATACGCATGCCGGAAATCGATTCATTCAATTTCGTGTTCAGCTGACTTAATTTTTCCCGCATATTCCGGTAAATACGAGAACTGAATTTCTGGTAATACCAGATGACGATTCCTAAAATCGGTAAGAACACCAAAGTCCACAAGGCAATTTCTCCATTGATTTGAAACATGGCAATGAAAGAAGAAACGACTGCAAAAATCCCAGTCAATACCATCAAAAAGACATACCAAAATTCAAATAGCGTTTCTGTGTCATTCGTCACTCGAGAAACGGTCGATCCTGCCGGTGTCTGATCAAAATAACGCATACCTAGTGTATGCAGCTTTTCAAATAATCTTACCCTAACATACTGATAGGTCTTCAATGAAGCCATGGAATACAAATACCATTGGAAAAACCAAATGATACTTTTGACTATGACTCCAAACAAGTACATACCAGCAAAAAACAAAATAACTTGCGTCGTAGCCGACTGTTTAGCCAGATGATCATCCATAAAAGTTTGGATGATCCTTGGCAATAGGACATTGATCACAGACAGAGCAAACGCAAATAAGATAGCAACGATAAACGTTCTTCTAAAAGGTTTGGCGAACTTCATCAGTCGTTTGATGATCTTCTTCTGTTCTTTAAGTGGAATCGATTTTGTCCATTCCGATTGATAATTTTCATCCATCAGGCCTCGCCTCCTTCTATCTTCGCTTCTAATTGCTGTTTCTCCCACATTCGTTCATACCAGCCGCCTAGTGCAAGCAGCTCATGATGGGTTCCTCGTTCAATGATTTTCCCTTGATCGACAACAATGATTTCTTTTGCATGCATCACGCTGCTTAAACGGTGAGCTGCAATGATGGTTGTTTTCTCTTTTCTTATTTCTTTTAAATTATGCAAGATAGCTTCTTCTGTTTTGGCATCTACTGCAGAAAGTGCATCATCTAAGATCAGCAATTCAGGATTTTTGATCAATGCTCGAGCAATCGAAATCCTTTGTTTCTGTCCGCCAGATAAAGAGACTCCACGTTCTCCAACTAAGGTATCATAACCTTTTGGCAATTCCTTGATTTCATTGTTGATAAATGCTAAAGAAGCCGCATGCTCTACTTCTTCTTCTGAAAGTTTTGGATTAGAAAAACGGATATTATCTCGAATGGTCATCGAAAACAAGAAGTGATCCTGAGGCACATAGCCGATTGATCCTAATAAAGCATTCAATGAATATTCTTTGATCGAACGTCCGCCAAATTGGATTTTCCCTTGATAATCATCGTATTCACGCATCAGTAATTTGATGATCGTCGTTTTTCCCGCACCAGTTTTCCCAACAATACCTAATGTTTCTCCTTCTTGGATCGCAAATTTGATTTGTTCTAATGCTGGTGATTCTTCTTTCGGATAGTTAAAAGAGGAAATAGCTACATTCAGCTCGCCTTTTGCCGGGGTCTGCACTGCACCCAGTTGTTCCACGATATGCGTCTTTTCATGCAAAAGTTCATTGACGCGATCATAAGAAGCATTTCCTCTTTCCAATACGTTGAACAATCGACCAATCGCAAACATTGGCCAAACAAGCATACCGATATAGCTAATAAATGAGACCATCTGCCCGATCGAGATCGTGCCTTCCAAGACATACTTTCCACCTAAAATAATTGTTGCAACATAAGACAGACCGATAATCAAGGTAATGAATGGATCGAATAAGGAGTCTAAAAAATTGACTCGTTTGTTTTTAATAATTGCATCTTCAATCTTTTCTTCAAAATCCGCTAGATCTTCTTTTTCTTGTCCAAATGTTTTAATGACTTTGATTCCAGTGATACTTTCTTGTGTCTTATCATTGATACTAGAAAAAGCTTCTTGCGAATCACGAAAAGCGTCGTGGAGTTTTGACCCCAGCACTCGTGAAGTAACGGCTAGCAAAGGCAGAGGAATCAGCGCAATCAGTGTTAAGCGCCAATCAATAAACAAAATCATCGCAATGATCGTTGTTCCGCCCGTAATCACTGAATCTGCAAAGGTCAAGATACCAGCTCCTGCTACATTCTGGATTGCATTTAAATCATTCGTTGCATGAGCCATCAAATCTCCAGTCCGATATTTTTGGTAAAAGAGATTGTCCATTTCTGTAAAATGTTTGAATAGCTGCTGCCGAAGTTCTTTCTCCAACCGAGCTGCACTTCCCCAAATATTCGTCCGCCAGATATAACGAAAAAGATATTGTAAGAAAGCTGCAATGATCAATAGTAAGATCCACCAAGAAATGATCTTTATTGATAAATTTTTATCTGCGATCTCATCAATGATGATCCCAATCACTTTTGGAGGAACTAACTGTACCAAAGCCACCGCGAATAGGGAGAAAATCCCAATTAAATAATGTTTCTTTTCCTGTCGAAAAAACCAACCTAATTTTCTAAAAATCGACATTTTACTCCTCCTTTGTCTTTATCAAGAGCATAGGATTGTCTGTGCTTGTCTTTTTTGCTGAATAGTCTGAATAGTCTAACAAATTACGAAATAAAAAACGGACTGAAAAAATCAGCCCGCAAAAAGTCTTTGGGTCAGAACCTATTTTTTCCCTTGGTTCTTCATTTGCTGCATCATCTGGCGAATTTTCTTCTCAGATGGTTTTTGCCCCATTGACATCATCATTGATCGCAACATGTCCTCATTAACGGGAGGATTTTTTTCTAAATAGTCTTTCATATATTTACGCGCTAGGAAAAAGCCACCTACTGCGCCGATTAGCAAAGCAATAATAGCAATAAGTACGACAATACCTGTTGATACCATATAAATCTCTCCTTTCTATTTCCGAATTGCTCTCAATGATTTATTTTACTAAAGTTTATTGAAAAAAGAAAGGCGTATTCTTTAGTTTCATGCAAAAAATAGTGGTTTTTTTAGAGAAGAACAAAATTTCTTTCATTAACTAGCAAGACACGCCACGAAAAAAAATTAGGCATACCGAATCTTTTTCTTTAATTTTTTCTTTCTGAGGTGTAGAATGTAATCGTAGATAAATAGGAAAGGTGGTTTTTTCTTGAATAATCAATCCAACAAACAATTTCATAAGCATCGACTTATTGAACATACAAATGGTTTATCTTTAGCTGAAGCAAATGGAACAGTGGATGTACCAAAGGGAAAAAGTTTTTTTAAAACACTTCTTGCTTACTCTGGACCTGGTGCATTAGTAGCAGTTGGTTATATGGACCCAGGTAACTGGTCCACTTCGATCACTGGTGGACAAAATTTCCAATATTTATTGATGTCAGTTATTTTGATGTCTAGTCTGATTGCTATGCTTTTACAGTATATGGCAGCAAAATTAGGAATCGTGACCCAAATGGATTTGGCCCAAGCAATCCGAGCTCGGACAAGTAAGACATTGGGTGTCATTTTATGGATCTTGACTGAATTAGCCATTATGGCAACAGACATCGCAGAAGTCATTGGTGCAGCCATCGCCCTCTACTTACTTTTTGATATTCCATTGGTGATTGCCGTATTTATCACTGTGTTAGATGTTTTCGTCCTTTTATTGCTGACAAAAGTCGGGTTTCGTAAAATCGAAGCTTTGGTTGTCTGCTTGATTTTCGTCATTTTATTCGTTTTCGTCTATCAAGTTGGCTTATCTAACCCTGATTGGCACAGTTTGTTTGCCGGCTTCATCCCTAACAGTCATACATTCTCAGACTCACCGGTCATCGGCGGCGAAACTCCGCTGACTGGAGCTTTAGGGATTATTGGTGCAACAGTCATGCCGCATAACTTATATCTTCATTCAGCAGTTTCTCAAACTCGGAAGATTGATCACCAAGACGAAGAAGATGTAGCACAAGCGGTACGCTTTTCTACTTGGGATTCTAATATCCAGTTGTCAATGGCTTTTCTAGTCAATGCACTACTATTGATCATGGGTGTCGCTGTATTCAAAACCGGTTCTGTCCAAGATCCTTCCTTTTTTGGTCTGTATGAAGCTTTATCTGATCCATCAGCTATGAGCAATGGTATCTTGATTGCTGTAGCAAAATCTGGTATCTTATCCACTTTATTTGCTGTAGCACTTCTTGCTTCTGGCCAGAACTCTACTATTACTGGTACGTTGACCGGTCAAGTCATCATGGAAGGCTTCATCCATATGCGTATCCCGATTTGGCTAAGAAGACTGGTCACACGATTGCTCTCTGTGATTCCTGTATTGATTTGTGTTTTGTTTACAAGTACAAAAGGAACAATCGAAGAACATACCGCTTTGAATAACTTGATGAATGAATCCCAAGTTTTTCTGGCTTTTGCATTACCATTCTCGATGATTCCTTTACTGATGATGACCAATAGCCAAGCGGAGATGGGGAGCCGATTCAAAAATTCATTTGTTGTAAAACTTCTTGGCTGGTTCTCTGTGATTAGTCTGACTTACTTGAACTTACGAGGATTACCAGGTCAAATCGAAAGTTTCTTCGGCGAGCAAGCCACCTCAGCTCAACTAGCATTGGCTGATCAAATCGCTTATGTAATCATTGTTCTTGTCCTTCTCCTGTTGGCATGGACGATTGGTGATTTATATAAAGGAAACAAAAAATATGCACAGCGTTTGCAAGAAACGATAGAAGAAATCGAATAGAAACTGATTTTTTCACACAAAGACCCTTGATAGTTAGGTTAAAAATCTAGCTACCAAGGGTCTTTTTATTTAGAAGATAAAGCTTTTTTCAGATTCAATTTACTGAAAACTAGCATGCTTGTTACTACGATGAATTGCGTTAATGGCACGCCCGCGCCAGTGTAGACACTTAAAAAATAATCCTTTTTTTCTGGCGCATAAGAACAAAACCACGAGACACCGAAAAGAAAAACCAATTGTGTGAGTATTAATCCGATGACTACAATCAAAGAGGAACTATAATAGGCACGATCAGCTTTTGCAAATATGGTTCCTAGTATCATAAGTAATATCCCTGCTATTGAAGCAATCAGCACGGGAATGGCCAGAACTTGGTAAATTTTTATCATGACATTCGCGACTTTTGCTGTTTTTGTCAACTGGAAATCAGGTGTTCTCGGATCATTGCTATCGATCCAATTATCCATTAGTGGAAGATTCAATAATTCTTGTGCCTGTTCGACTTGTTCTTGTGTCCCAAAACTATAATTTCCCCCTTGATGGAAATCTTTGTATCGCCATGCATAGGCATATCCTGATTTCAGAAAATCAAATACGATTGGCAGATCATTCATCGTTTTTCCATCCCCTGATCCCATCAGATAGAATTCTTTTTTCTTTTTGATAGTTCCCTTTTGATAGGCTTCTTCTAATTCTTGATTGACTTTTTTCCAAAAATCATTGGTTTCTTTTGCATTGTTTTGGTAATAACCAGATTCGCTTACCACATCTCGCAATGCCCAAAAAATGATATCTCCTGGTAATTCTTTTACTTTTCCACCTTGGGTCCACGCATGAGTCGTATACAATTCGTCAATACTAGTAGAAACAGTATGAAATGTAGGAGATGCGTCTAATGCTTTATTTAATGCAGCATGCGAGACCCATATCTCACTGTTTTCTTTATTTAAGTTCGTTTCGTCATCTATTCGGATCAGCTGTTTCATCAAACGTCCAAATTCGCCACTCGAACGGTCATTGATGGTCGCAATACCATATGTTGTCTCGTTTTTATATTCGATCCACTGATAGACGATGGAGAAACCGACTAGAGGGAGTAAAAACAATGAAAGTTTCAGCCATTCTTGTTTCGAAAGGAGAAATGGTCGTTCTTTTAACTTCTTTGCTTCTTTGAAAGAAAAGTCTTGTCCTAGCAAGATCTGGACGAAACTGATGCCTAACGCGACTACAGTAAAAGGAAGAAGCCAGATGGAATCTTCGCGAATGAACCAAAAGAAAGGAAAAGAAACAGCTAGCCCTAAAAACCACGGCAGCAATTTTTTGCTGGAACTATATTTACGGTAATAAATAGCTAGTAAACAAGCGATAATGATCTCAACAGCCGGAATCACGAGAGCATTACGATACGTTCGAGTGGAATATTCATGTGTAAAACTAATCGGAGAAAACAAAAAATAAAAATAGATACTCAAAAGAAGATACTTGTTCTTCACGATCGGTTTAAACGCTAGTGCAACCAATATACTGGCAAGAATACTGAACATGCCGAACAAAACTGCATAAGAAAGATGCAGTTTATGTGCAAGTACTAAAAACAAGCTGTAGGAGATCCCTTTTGAAAGTGTCGTAGTCGTATACTCCCCTAGCCATTTACCATCCAAAATATTTTGAGCATAGTGAATCAGCAGCTGATCATCATAGGTCGCCGACATATCTGTTCCATAGATTGCTTTACTATATAAATACAAACGAATAATTGTAAATAATACGGCTATGCCAAGAATAAAGTATGTATGTTTCTTTTTTAGTTGGTTGATCAAGGGTTTTAAAGTGTTCAGCATCTTTTCGTCCTTTCAATCACGTTTTGCTACTTGCTTGTGAATCTTTTCGTTTTTTGCTTTTCTATCAGTATACCCTGTTTGTCTGAATTTAAAAAGAGGGGGTAGAAGAAGCGTGATGAAAACGACTGCAAAAAGCACTCCTTTGTTTCTTAAACAAAAAAGGACAAGGCAGACTGCCCAATCCTTTTTTGTTGCTGTCAGATAGAAAACTTAAAGTGTGACTTCTTCTGCTAATAACTCAGGGAACACTTCGGGATCGAATGCTTGCGCTTTGAACATGGCAATTTCTTTTCCATACGGTGCATAAGCTTTCTTTTTATCTTTACCGACATATGGGGTTTCTAAGATTTTCGAAATACTGTTAAACATTGGATCATGGACGATCTTGTTCAATGTGTCAAATCCAATTGTTCCAAAACCGATATTGGCATGCCGATCTTTATGAGAACCTTGTGGATTTTTAGAATCATTGATATGGAGTACTTTAAGCCGATCTAATCCGATGACCTTATCAAACTCTTCCATTACACCTGAAAAATCTTCTTTTATATTATATCCGGCATCATTCGTATGACATGTATCAAAAGTAACGGATAATTTTTCATTCAATTTTACTCCATCGATGATTTGCGCTAGTTCCTCAAATGTTCGACCGATTTCCGTACCTTTCCCTGCCATCGTCTCCAAAGCAATCTGTGCCGTCTGTTCTTTTGTCAAAACTTCATTCAAACCCTCAATAATTCTAGCAATCCCAGCTTCTGCCCCTGCTCCTACATGAGCGCCTGGGTGAAGGGTGATTTGAGTAGCACCTAAAGCTTCCGCACGGACAATCTCTTCTCTCAGGAATTGTACAGCAAATGGAAACATTTCTGGTTTGATCGTATTTCCCAAATTAATGATATAAGGTGCATGAACGACGATATTTGTTAGTCCGTTTTCTGTCATAAATGCTTTTCCGGCATCAATATTCATCTCTTCGATAGCTTTTCTTCTAGTATTTTGAGGAGCACCTGTATAGATCATAAAGGTCGAAGATCCGTAACTGGCTGCTTCTTCTGCCGCGCCTAACAGCATTTTCTTTCCGCTCATGCTGACGTGTGAGCCTAATAACATGGATGGATTCCTCCTTGAAAGGTAATTGTTTCGAACAATTCCTATATATTGGTAAGATGATGTACAAAGAAAATGGTTTGTTTTTCTTTGCCCTGTTCTCCATAGTAACTGAAACTTTCTCTAAAGAAAAGCTTAAGAACTCTTTCATAAAAAAGATCATTTTCTCATGTTTTATCTCATTCGAAAAAGAAATTCCTGTCAAAAACAGCCTTGTCTGTTTTTTTGTCCTATTATTTGCTATAATTAGCGAAATAAAACCATTAGTTGAGGTGACCCTTTTGCCACGCAAAAATACTCGAAAAAAACAGAATAGAAGAAAAAAAGAAAAATGGTTTGTTCCTAAGATTATTTTTAGAGTCTTTCAATCATTGACTGTTTTTATTACTGTTCTTCTTTTGTTGTTCGCAGCTCTAGGTATCGGAATAGGTGCTGGCTACTTTGCCTATCTTGTCGAAGATACACAATTGCCGACTAAAAAAGAACTGCAGACAGAACTAGGAAACATTACGGAAACGTCAAAGATCGTTTATGCAGATAATACAGAGATATCAAAAATCCAGACAGATCTGATGCGTACGACTATTTCATCTGATAAGATTTCGCCTTTATTGAAAACCGCAATTATCAGTACAGAAGATGAATACTTCGATAAACACCAAGGTTATGTCCCTAAAGCTGTTTTACGAGCATTAGTTTCAGAAGCTACTGGCATCGGCTCGTCTGGAGGATCCACTTTGACACAGCAATTAGTCAAACAGCAGATCCTAACCGATGAAACAACATTCAAACGTAAAGCAAACGAGATCGTTCTTTCTGCACAAGTAGAAAAACACTTTTCAAAAGATGAGATCATTGCTACGTATTTGAATGTCTCGCCATTTGGTCGGAACAATAAGGGGCAAAATATTTCTGGAGTCCAAGAAGCTGCTAGAGGAATCTTTGGTGTAGATGCAAAAGATGTGACTCTGCCACAAGCTGCTTATATCGCTGGTTTGCCTCAAAGCCCTATCACGTATAGTCCATACACGAATACAGGCGCGCTAAAAGAAGATCTTTCTGCCGGTCTTGCCAGAAAAGATTTTGTTTTATTCAGTATGTACCGTGAAGGACAAATTACGAAAGAACAATACGAAGAAGCGAAAGCCTATGATCTTACAAAAGACTTTCTCCCACAACAAATCGCGGAACAGACTGACAGAGAATTCTTGTATTATACCGTGATGAACGAAGCAACAAGGATTATTGCACAACAATTGGCAGAAAAAGATAATGCTGATATGTCAGATTCATCGGTCAGTGAAGCTTATTATCAAAAAGCACAGCAAACGATCCAAAACAAAGGATATACGATTCATTCGACAATCGATAAAGACATCTATGCTGCATTGCAAACCGGCGTAGAAAATTATGGCTACATGTTAGATGATGGTGCTGGGAGCCAAGTGGAGACTGGAAATGTATTGATGGATAACAGAACCGGACGTATCTATGGATTCGTGGGTGGCCGTAATTACAACCAGAATCAAAATAACCACGCCTTTGATACAGAACGTCAAGCTGGTTCATCCATCAAACCGGTTCTTGTTTACGGTCCTGCAATCGATATGGGACTTGTCGGATCAGAATCCCGTGTATCAGATTATGCAACGACTTGGCAAGAAGGAGAAAATGCTGGTGAGAAAATCGTCAATGCGACCAATGAAGGGTCGAACACCTTCCAAACCGTCCGTGAGTCACTGGAATGGTCCAACAATATTCCAGCTTATCACTTATACCAAGACGTATTGAATTCCGGTGGATCGAAACAATATGCTTACGAGCACTACTTGGCGAAGATGAACTACCCAGCGAATGGTAATTGGGGCGTTGAATCTGCTCCTTTAGGGACAGTAGATGTAACGACGCTTCAACAGACAAATGGATTCCAGGCCTTAGCAAATGGTGGAGTCTATGAAGAAGGCTATATCATTGATTCCATCACAGATAATGCAGGTAATGTGATTTATAAACATGAAAGTAATTCTGTCCGTATTTATTCCGAAGCAACGGCATCGATCATGAATGACATGATGCGTAGTGTGATCAATGAAAAAATCACTACACCATTCAAAGATGTCATCTCAAGCTTAAACGGAAACCTAGGAAAAGCAGATTGGGTCGGAAAAACTGGTTCTACCAATGAATACCGAGATTCATGGCTGATCGTCTCAACTCCATCTATCACTATCAGTAGCTGGGCAGGACACGATGACAATACTGGAATGGACAGCCAAGCAAGGATACGTTCGGCTAATTATCTTGCCAATCTAATCAATCAAGCTTACCAAGCAAACCCTGAGATTTTCGGCACTGATGAGAAATTTGACTTATCATCTGATGTGATGAAGAAAAAAGTATCTGGGTTTACAGGACAAACAGCTGGAAAAGTTACTGTCAATAAAAAATCTATCCAAACGCCAGGAAAAACAGTTGAATCACTTTGGGCGAAAAATGGTCCGAAGAAAAGCGCCTTTAAATTCGGCGTTGGCGGTACTGATGAAAACTATACAGATTACTGGAACACCGCTTCAGCTTATGCTAGAGCGAATCCAGAGACCAAAGAATCAGACGATAAAGATGATTGATCTAATAGATTAATCAGAAATAATGGGAGCTGCGACAAAAATCTTGTCGCAGCTCCCTTTTTCCGAATAAATGGTGTTCAAAAGCTTACATCTACAATAATAAGTCAAATTTATACAAAAATGTGAAAAGCCATTTTCACAAAATTTTTCTATATAACTTTACTAACGAAACTGTTTTAATTCCTTTTCTTGTCTTTGGAATAATTCGGTTAGTTTTTCTGCAAATTGTCCTTTTACTGATTCTTTCAAGTGTGAATGTCGGTTAGAAAATTCTTGAGCAGCTTCTTCTGCAGTCATTTGGTGGTTTTGATCTGTCAATCGTTTTTCTGCCCAAATTTGCTGAGATACCCCCATCCCAACTGAACGTACATTTGATCGATGTAGATTTTTCTCTAATTCTTTTAGTAATTGCATTAAAAATTCATTCATAAGATGATTTCTCCATAGTTATTTGTCTGATTTTTTGACGATAGGAACGTTCTAGTTCGTCTTGCTGCTGATAGAGTTTTCGTCGTTCTACTTGTAGGGCTTGTTGATAATGCTCCTGATAATTCGAATAACTTCGTCTTGCTTGAAACAGAGGCTCATTATCTAAAGCTAAGTTCTTTAATACATGATGCAGTCGCTGCTCCTCTTGCTCCATCAATCGTAATCCTTGATTCTTAAAGTGGATCAATTCATCTTCTTGAGCTTCTAATTGTCTTCGTTCACTTCGATAATCTCTTTCCAATTCTTCTAGTTTCATCTACTTCTCCTTTAATTGAATTGCTGTGCTAATTCTCGATCTCGTGCCACGATTTCATTGATTTTGTCTTGGATCTCCTTCGCCAATATATCAAAGGCCTCCCCCATACGTCTTGCCTTATTGATTCGCAGCAGATAGACTTCTTTCGCAGAATCGACTAAGTTTTCTTTTGTAGCGCCCACACTAGCTAATGCTTCTATGATTTCCTGTTCAGTCAACGAAGGGGCGACAAAACGTGCTTGTCGCAAGCCTTCTAGCCATTTTTTCTCTAGCTCAAAAATTCCTCTTTGATTGATGCGGATAACTTCTTCCATAGCGCTTTTCATTTTTGCCGATAACTTTCCCACTACTAACCTAGCTTGTGTGTCATCTAAGTAAATTTGTTCTTTAACTGTCAGCCGGCCGCCACTTAATCGTAGTTTTTTGCGTATGTTGTTCAGTTCTTGCAACTGATAGGAAAACAACTGGGTCGCTTGGTTTTCTTTCTGTTGTTTTCGAGCTTCAACATTGTTTTCATTTTCAGGAATAATCAGCTTTCCATTTTCATCAAACTTCCAAGAGGTTAAACTGTGGGAAGCAAGCAGATTCAAGAATTCTGTTTCCATACTTATCCGAACTTCAGCACCTGTGCCATTACCACCAAAATTACCGATAAAATCGGCGTGATTTCGGTAATTGGTGAGCATACCGGGATTTTCTTCCACCCATTTTTTTGCTTCTGGTGATAAGAGATCAAACGGGTCCGGCCCGTTGAAGCCGACATTTTTCCATTGTTTCTCTGCTGCTACATATAATGCTAAGAATCCACCTAATGAATGGCCGGTAGTAGAAATAGCAGCTTCTCCATATTCCTTTTTTACTTCATTAGCAAATGCAATCGCTGAATTGATTTGCCCCGCTGTTTTCAATCCACTAACGGATAAAATCTTGTTTGTTGTTGCTTTTTCAGAAAAACTTGCTCCTGGTCTATTCCCATAGAGATTCATGATACTCCTTGCATCCGTTTCCAAATCTTTCCAATCACTTAAGTTCGTTCCTGCAAAAGCAATCACTACTTGAGAAATATCCACTTTACCGTTCTTGATTGGCGCTACAGCCATCGCCTGCATGCCGTCCAATGAGTCTTTGATTTTTAGGATTTGGAATTCCATACCAGCAAATTCTTTAACAGAGTTCTTTTTGTATCCCTCATTGTAGCGGGGATATTTGGGATCTAGCCAATAAACCTTCTCACTAATATCATTGTAATGCTTATCGTTTATTGTCATACTAACTCCTCCTGTCCGTTAGAAAAAATTACTTTTACTCTTTTTATAGTGACTCCTGTCTTTTGTACCTCTCTGTTCTCAATGCCAAAGCCACCAAGTTCATTTCTCTCCTTCCAAAAACT
>NZ_BJLL01000017.1:0-45378 GCF_007996925.1 Enterococcus sp. NBRC 3427
TTTTGAACACCGTTTATCAAGAGGTTGTGAGCCTACCGTTTAGCTCTGAGTCACAAGAAGCAATTTCAAAAAATAGCTTCCTATATTTTATGAATATTGTGACTTGTGACCGAGGATTTGGTAGGGGGGAACACCGTTTATTCATAACAAGAGGTTGTGACAGATTTCATGTCACAACCTCTTGTTATTTATATTCGTTTCTTTTTGAAAAAACCTTTTTTCAGTATTCACTCTCTTGCCAATCCACCATAACCCAGCTGCTATCGCTACTTCAACGATTGCTACTACACTAAAAAAGTGGATGAATGACAAAATATATGTGTCTAACAAATGTTGCAGTGCTTGGGTTCGAATATCTAACTGACTGGCCATATCGTACAAATAGAGACTGACTGACAGACTTAATAATTGGAAGCCCGCACCTCCTATCACCACTGCAAATGACCAAAGAACTTTTTTCCAAGACATTCTGTATAAGTAAAACACTCCGCTCAGCAATACAAGTAAGATACTACTGATCACTGGAAGAAAAGAAACCATTCGCTCTCGTATCGTCAATATCTGATCGATGAACGACATCAAATAAATTGATTGTATTCCTCGTCGAAAAATCCCAGAAGTCATATAGATGAGTAAATTGTTTTCTTCACTAGCAAATGGATCATCCTCTGCTTCTTCTTGTTTGTATGTATTGATTATCTCTTGGAGCTTTTCTTCTACTTCTTTTTCTCCGATCAGTTCTACTGGTTCTTTTTCATATCTGTTGCGGATGAAAAGCTCGATATTTTTTTGTACTAGTTCTTCAGAAACAATCTTTTCCAATGCTTCAGCCGGAGCTCCGATCTCATAATGATAGCTTTGGATCTCTCGATTGATCTCAGCAGCTACTTTTTTCGCATAGTCCGATTGCATGTTTTGCTCTAACATAAAATGTTGATTTGCCAAGGTGCTTATTAAACAAAGCATAACAGTCAGGCAAAACAGGCAGACAGAACTAATCATAACAATGATCCGTTTATTCCATTTATTTTGAATTTGTTTCATTACGCCTCCTCGTATTTGTTTTTTCACTGAAACGAATGATGGCTGGTTATTGTTTAAATAGTTAAAATGATTCAATAGTTCAACTATACTTTACTGTACGTAAGGATACAATGAAGGCACACTCCTTCTTTTTCTAATAAAAAAAAATTTTGGAACTCTTGCTTTTTTGAGGATTTTTATGTTGAGAAAAAAGCGTTTCATTATCAAAAAGATAAGAACTCCTTTAGAATGAAATTATCTGTAGTACCAATAATGCAGACAATTTTGTGAATCTGAAAGGAGCATCTCCAATGAAAGCAGTCACTTGGCAAGGAAAACAGAAAATGGAAATCAGAAACGTAGATGATCCAAAAATATTAGAACCAACAGACGCAATCATCCGTATCACAGCAACCGCCATTTGCGGCTCCGATCTGCATCTTTACCATCATGGTGAAGCAGTTTTGGAAAAAGGGTATGTTGTAGGCCACGAACCTATGGGAATCGTTGAAGAAGTAGGATCACAAGTTCAAACATTGAAAAAAGGGCAACGAGTGGTTATTCCTTTTAATATCAGTTGTGGTCATTGTCATTTCTGCCTGAATCACATGGAAAGCCAATGTGATGAATCAAATCCAGATCAGTTATATGGCGGGCTTTTCGGTTTTGGCAAGTTGAATGGCAATCATTGGGGAGGGCAAGCAGAATACCTAAGAGTACCTTATGCAGACTCTACTTCGTTTGTCGTTCCAGATAATAATCTTCCTGATGAAAAAGTTTTGTTTTTATCAGATATTTTGCCTACAGCTTATTGGAGCGTTGAAAATGCAGGCGTAAAAAAAGGCGATACAGTTGTGATTCTAGGATCTGGTCCAGTCGGTCTATTTGCTCAAAAATTCGCTGTAATGGCTGGAGCAGAGCGCGTGATTGCAGTGGATCCAGTACAACATCGTTTAGATAAAGCGGCTAATTACAACGGCGTGGAAACTTATTTCTTAGAAGACACAGCCCAAGCTGGAACGGAATTATATGAGTTAGCTAAAGGTGGTGCCGATGTCATCATCGATTGTGTAGGAATGGACGGGTTAGAACCTGTAAAAGAAAAAGCAAAAAATTTGGTGAGCCTACAAAGCGGCACGATTTCTCCATTACAGATGGCTTCGCAAGCTGTCAAAAAATTCGGAACCGTCCAAGTAACTGGTGTGTATATGACGCCAGCTTCTTCTTACCCGCTTCAAGAGTTTTTCATGCGAGATATTGCGGTCAAACATGGACAGGCACCCATTATCCATCTGATGCCGAAAATCTACGAAATGATTGCAGAAGGACTATTTGATCCTACACAAATCATTACTCATTCGCTACCACTGGAAGAAGCCGCACAAGCATATGAGATCTTTGACAAAAAAGAAGATAAAAATATAAAAGTTGTTTTGAAACCTTGAAATCAGTAAAAAATACAGGTGATTTTCTTTATGCCCAAAATCAAACGAAATACCCATGAGATCGAAATAGGAAAAGAAGAAGATATCGAAATACGAGGACGTCGCTTCCGCTTCTATTTCCAAAACCGTTACACATTGATCTCACTAGCTGTCGATTTATTAACCGGGATTTTCTATATTTTTGGAAGCCTTGCTTCCTTAACTAAAATCCCCGATCGATATGGCACCTATTTTTATTTGGCTGGTGCTGTTTTCTTGACGATTCGTCCTATTCTCAGAATCGTTAGGAACATTTTTATTTACGACGAGAAAAGAACAAGGAAAAAGCATGGGAAGGCAGTTTAGCCTTCTCCATGCTTTTTTGTTATTCTTGTGTTGTGCATATTTCGCATACTGCGATTCGAAAAAATTTCTAAGTATAGAACAATTTTTCGGTTTCCTTCTCTATATACTCACGTCTATGTTGTTTCATGTACCTACTCTTACAGCGTCATTTGGTACACTCGCACAGGAATTCCTTCATTATCCTGAGCCATCCCGATAAACTGCCAATTGTATTTTTCATAAAAATCCGTATGATCCGTCACAAGATAAAGCATCTTTACGCCCATTTCTGCAAAGTCTTGCTTGATCGTTTCTAAAATCATTTTAGCAATCCGTTGGTTTCGGTAGTCTTTTTCAACAAACAGCGCACAGACATTCGGAGTCAAATCTACTCGATCATGAAAATCATTGTCAACAACACCTGCACCTGCAATAATCTTTCCCAATTCATCCAACACCACATACCATTGCGGAACCGATGTGTTTTTTCTCGTGCTTGCTTGGATACTTTCTTCATAAACAGCAACTGGCAGATGCCATTTTGAAGCAAACCATTCGGCTGTTTCTTTTATCAACGTCGGTCGATCCCGCAATTTTATGACTGTTCTTCTTTCCATTTGTACTCTCTCCCATTCATATTTGGTCTATTATAGCACCTTGTATTTCAAATAGCTTTTCAATCGCTTGATTTTTTATTCTAATTGCAAATGTAGAGTAAAATTCGTTAAAATACAGAAGAAAGGGTGATCAGAATGATTGCACATAAAAGAGATTTGCTCCATGCAATACTACTTTCTTAGATCTAAAAACTATTGCATGGAGGAAAAATGAATGAAAAAAACAATCTACGATAATCAAGAATTTTTTGAACAATACAAACAAATGGCTCGTAGCCAACAAGGACTGCAAGGCGCTGGGGAATGGCATGTCCTGAAAAAATTACTCCCTGATTTCAGGGATAAGCAAGTATTGGATTTAGGATGTGGGTATGGTTGGCACTGTCGTTATGCTGCAGAAAACGGTGCGAAAAAAGTGATTGGTGTTGATTTGTCCGAAAAAATGTTGCAAGTTGCCAAAGAAAATACACCTTTTACAACTATTGACTATCTTCACGAAGATATTTCTCTGGTTGATTTTCAAGAAAATCAATTTGATGTCGTCATAAGTTCACTGGCTTTCCATTACGTCGAATCGTTTGAACCACTGGTCAAAAAAATCAAAAATTATTTAAAAGCAGACGGTCATTTTGTCTTTTCAGTTGAACATCCAGTATTCACTTCTATTGCTGAACAGGATTGGATATATGACGAAGATGGCAACATAAAACACTTTCCTATAAATGACTATTTCTATGAAGGAGAACGATTAACAAATTTCTTAGATTCGCCTGTAAAAAAATATCACCGAACGTTGACAACCTATCTTGAAGCTCTTTTATCTAACGACTTTCATATTCAACATGTAGCAGAGCCCATTCCCTCAGAAAACATGTTGGAACAACCAGGAATGAAAGACGAATTGCGCCGCCCAATGATGCTGATCATTTCTGCTGTGAATAAGAAACGCTAGTAAAAACTGTTTTGCAATATGCACGATTCGTTTTTTTACACTGACTATACCAAAAGAAAAAGCAGAACCAGATAACCGGTTCTGCTTTCTTTTTTCATTAAGCATCCAAAGCTTCTTTTCTTCTTTCTTGGATCGTAGCTACCTTGACGAACGGCAGATAGATCAAAATAGAAAGGATCAGATTGACAGCGGCCAGTACACCACCTGCAATACTCTTCGTTGCCAATACACCGCCAATAATTGGTGGCGTTACCCATGGTGGCATAACGGTAGCTGCTGGCACTAAACCTGTAGAAGTCGCAAAGTACGCAACACTAACTAAGACCATTGGTGTCAAAATAAATGGAATGAACATAATTGGATTCAATACGATCGGTAAACCAAACATCGTTGGTTCATTGATATTGAAAACACCTGGCGCAATCGACAAGTTTGTTACAACCATATACGGTTTGTTTTTACGTCCTACTAAATAAATAGCTAACAGTAAACCTAATGTTGCACCTGTTCCTCCTAAATTGACAAAGCTGTCGAAGAAAGGTTTGTTCACGATAAATGGTGCGCTATGTCCAGCTGCGATCGCATTGACATTTGCTTCGATTGCTGGCGCATTGATCGTTTGCATCAAAGGATCGACCATATTCGCCCCGTGTAAACCAAAGAACCATAAGAATGGTGTGATAAATGCAAGCAATAATGCAGATGGATAAGAGTTCGCAAGTCCCATAAATGGTTCTTGGACCACTGTATAGAACGAACCTACGATATCATCAACCCCAAATGCAGCAAAAATTGCAGCAACTAAAGCAAAGGCAGAGATAGTGATCATTGCTGGCAGTAATGAAGCAAATGCTTTCGCAACTGCTGGTGGCACACCATCAGGCATTTTGATGATCAATTTTTCATTTCCGCTTAAACGTACAAAGATTTCTGTTGAAATAATCCCAACAATAATAGCAATAAACAAACCGTTTGAGCTCATACCTAATGCTCCGCCTAAAGCAAAGAAAGAGCCTAAAGAAATCACACCTGCGGAAACACCGTCTTTTCGGTAGCCGTTAGCTAAATGATACGCAAGTAAGAAAGCAATCAAGACAGAAAGAATGGCAAATGTGCCGTTCCAAGCTGCAGCCCCGAATCCTTTCCATGATTCACCGCCAAAAATTGAATTCATCAATTCTTGGAATCCGGGAATCGGTAAGTTATTGATCATTACTGCTAATGCTCCTAAAATCATTAACGGCATACTCACCATAAATGAATCCCGAATCGCAACTAAATGCCGTTGTGCACCAATTTTTGATGCGACAGGTATAAAATGTTTCTCCATAAATGCAACAAATTTATCCATAAATCTTCCCTCTTTTCTTTACTGTGGATTACGCGTCCAACCGACGATACAGGTCAATGATCTCTTTTGCTAAATCTGTAAAAGCAATAGATGTCATCAGGTGATCTTGACTGTGGACTGTCAAAAGTGTTACTTCAACGTGGTTTCCTTGTGCTTCTTGCGTCAGCATCTCTGTTTGAGAGTGATGTGCTTGGACTAAAGATTCCTCTGCATCTTTGATTTTTTCATCTGCTAAAGTGAAATCTCCTTTTTTTGCAGCAGCAATCGCTTCCATTGCATCGCTTTTTGCATTTCCGCCAAACATGATCAGACCCATGATGGCTTCTAGATTTTTTTGATCTTCCATTTCTTGTTTCCTCCGATATTTTTATTATTTGTTTATTAGTTTTTCTGCTTGGTCGAGTACTTTTTCACCATTCATCATGCCATAGTCAGCCATATTGATCACATCTAAAGGAATCCCTTTAGGTGCTAGCTTTTCAGCAAATTGATTTTGCATAAAACGTACTTGCGGACCTAAAAGTAAAACGTCTACATTTTTAGATTCTAGTTGATTATCTGCATCTGAGGCAGAGACAGCGAAGATATCTGCTTCCATTCCTTTTGCTTCTGCTGCTTTTTGCATTTTTGTGACTAGGAGGCTTGTACTCATTCCAGCTGAACATACAAGCATGATTGTTCTCTTTTCCATTTTAAACACGTTCCTTTCTATTCTTACACTTGTATATAAAGCAAGTAGTGTGCCAACTTTAAAAGCGCTTTAAAAAGTTGATATTATCACGTTTATGGTCTATACCAAGTTACATACACACTAAAAAAGAAAGCGCACACTAAACACACAAATTCTTTTTTATTGTGTTTATTTCTTTTAACGTGCACAAAAAAAGTTATGACAAGTCTTCTGTCATAACTTTTTTTGAATAAGAGGTTAAAATGCTACTTTCACAACCTCTTTTATTTCAAATAACCAGCAAATACAATCAATATCTTCGAAAAACTTCTAGTTATTTATAGGCTTCATCAGGTAAACTTAATTCTCTCTTATCAATCAGAGATTGATACCATGAAGCAGACTTTTTCAATGTTCTGCTTCGTTCATCGTTCAATTCGATTCGAACTAATCCATATCGATTCTTAAATGCATTCATTGGTGAAACACAGTCAGTGAATGCCCATAGCATATAGCCTTCACAATTTGCACCTTCTTCTGCTGCTTTGATCAAATAACGCAAATGCTGTCCGATAAATTCGATACGATAGTCATCTTGCACGATCCCTTTCTCATCCATATACTGTTCTTCATGTTCTCTTCCCATACCGTTTTCTGTTATCAGCCAAGGAATATTACGATAATTTTCTTTTAGATACATAGCTATATCATACATGATTTTTGGATAGATCTCCCACCCTCTGGAATTGTTCATTTTCTTCCCAGGCAAATCAAAGACTTCATAATATCGTTCTGGATGAAACGGTGTCTCTTCATTCCATTGATAACGAGGGGCACGAACGCGTTTAGGGTAATATTGATTGATCCCAAGGAAATCTACTGTATGATGCTGGATCGTTTCTAAATCCTCTGTTGCAGGATCGAAATAAATCGATTGTTTTCGACACAACTCCAAGAACTCTTCTGTGTAGTACCCTTTTACCATCGGATCAAAAAATACTCGATTATAAAACAGATCATACATATAAGCAGCTTTTTGGTCTTCTGGAGAACTGGATCGAGCATAGACCATCTCAGGATTTAAAATACAGCCAATCCTTCCGCCATAATTGCCACTATGATAAATTTCTACAGCTTTAGCCGTTGCTAAAACTTTGTGATAATTCCACATCATCCATTTTTTTGTGTTTTGTTCATGCGGCCAGCGAACAGCATCCAAATAGCAACGCGTTTGGGGAACGATTGGTTCGTTGAATGTAAACCAGTTTTTTACCCTGTCACCGTAACGATCAAAAGCAATCTTTGCGTACTTAGCATAAAAATCAACCACTTTTCTTGAAGACCAGCCATCATATTTTTCCAAAAGAAAAGCAGGGACTTCGTAGTGTTCTAAACAAATCATCGGTTCTACGTCTGCTTCGATCAAAGAGTCGATCATTTCACTTATATGCTGAGCATATTCTTCATCTACTATACAATTCTCGTAATCAGTGAAAAAACGAGCCCAATTGATAGAAGTCCGATAATGTGTCAGATGGATGGATTTCATCAAATCTACATCCTGTTGGTACTGCTCCATAAAATTAGTTGCTACGGCTGGCCCATACCCATTATGCCAAACAAAATGTTCATTTTTATACCAGCTATCTATAAACGAATCCTGTCCTTCTTTTTTTCCTTTCCAACCTTCCGTTTGCCAAGCAGAAGATGCTGCACCAAGAATAAAATTTTCTGGAATAGTAATTTTCATGATTTCCTCCTGTTTTTTTTAGATCCCATCATTTTCCACACGATTTGCTACTTTTACGAATGGCAGATAGATCAAAATAGAAACAACAATACAAACAAGTTGCGTAATAACTGCACCGATATTTCCTGCTGTGGCCAGATAAGCATTGACGATCGGCGGCATTGGCCAAGGAACCATTACAACTGCTTTTGCCGCAAATCCTAAAGCGGTTGCAAAATAACCGATCGTTCCTGTAACAAGCGGCGTTAAGATAAACGGGATAGCTAAAATAGGATTCAGCATGATCGGCATACCAAAAATAACTGGTTCATTGATGTTGAATATCCCAGGAGCAAGAGATAACTTGGTGATTTGTTTCATATCTTCTCGCTTTCCCACTAGCAATACTGCTATCAGTAGACCTATCGTGACTCCAGACCCGCCCATACTCATATACATATCCCAAAATGGCATAGTGATAATGTTTGGTACTTCTTTTCCAGCTTCAAAAGCTTCCGTATTTACAGCAATTGCCGCTAAAAGCAACGGTTCTCGAATTGGCTTCACCATTTGATTCCCATGGATACCAATCACCCAAAAGACTTGCGCAATGAACATCAGTAACAAAATACCCGGTAACCCTTGAACGACACCTTCTAATGGTCGTTGCACGACATTGTAAATGATATCATAAAGGTACATCCCTGTAAGTTCTTTGATGATAAATCCCGCAGCCGCGATACCTGATACTGTCAGAATCGTGGGAAATAACGCAGAAAAACTGGCAGAAACATTCGTTGGCACGGTATCAGGCATTCTCAGCTGTAGTTTCTTCTGTTTCCTCAACCAGCAATAAAGTTCAATGGAAAGGATGGAGACCAACATTCCCAAAAATAACCCTTTCGTATCTGTATATTGTTTAGCCAATACGTTTTCGACTATAACAGTCTGATTTTCATTCACTAATTCATAAACAGTTGGATTAACAGATAAATAAGACATCACTGCGATGATACCAGGGAATACACCATCCACTTTATTCAGCTTTGCTAATTCGATCCCTATCAGAAAAACAGCATAGATGGTCAAGAAACTTAGTGTGACATAGCTGATGGCAGATGCGATAGGTTTTAATTCTTCTAAAAAACGCAAAAAACTTATCTGTGCTAACCCATTTTCCGAATCAAAGACCATTGCTGAAAACAACGTGCCAAAAGCACCCGTAATAATTACCGGAATCAATGCAGCAAATGCGTTTTTTATCACCATGATATACCTTAAATTATTGATTCTCGTTGCCACGTTCCCTAAAACATTGGCTAATTTATCCATAAAACTCATTCCAGATCCCCTCATTCCTGCTTCTTCTCCTTGCGTCATCTCTTTTTGCCCGTTAGTCAGCGCTTACATTTCGGTGAATAAAAACTATTTGCTTGTCCGTTTTACCAAATATAAAACAAAAATTCATCTGATGTATTTATCATAAAATACATCAGATGAACTGTCAATTAGTTTCTTTCTTCCCAATTATTTTCTGTAATTCTCTCCGATTTGTTGCCATATGGACAGTCATCGCATCAAATGCCGCAAGTACATTCCGCCTCTCGATAGCCTGAACGATTTCTGTGTGGATATCGATCGTCTCGATTTTCAAATGCTGGATATCATAATTTTTATTAAATAAAGCAATCGATTCATTAATGATTGGAATGATATGCAGTAACGCTACGTTTCCGCTAGCTTCTGCAATCGTCGTATGAAAATCGATGTCTAATTGAACATGATCTTGTGTACCTTCTCGAAAAGACGTTTCAATCTTTTGCGTTAAGCTTTTCATTCGGCTGATTTGATTTTTCGTTGCATATTCCGCCGCTAACCCTGCCATCTTTGGCTCCAGTAAATATCTCAGCTCAAACAAGTCTCGTATCATCCGGTCCTGATCTTCAATCAAAGAAAAACCGAGCGGATCATTAGCAATCCCTCGCTTATCACTGACAAATGTCCCCGCTCCTTGCCGAACTTCAAGAATATTCCTAGAAGCAAGCGCTCGGACAGCTTCTCGCACCGTGCTGCGTCCTACCTCTAAATAATCGGACAACTCATATTCATTCGGCAACTTATCCCCTACTTGCAACTGCTTTTCCTTTAAATATCTGAGGATCTTGTCCGTGGTTACTTCTACTAGGGTTTTATTTTCTTCCAAACCACATACCTCCTTTTCATCTGACGTATTTTTTCGTAATTATTATAACACGTTTGAATCATCTGATGATTTTTTGTATAAAAAATCGATTAATCCGTTCATGGATATACAAACGAAGCTATTTACCATAAAAAAAGACTAGGATAAAATTCACTCCTAGCCTTCGATCATTTTTATTTTGAACAACAAAACGTATGATGTTCAATAATAGATGATCTTCATTCGATTCTTGATGACATTTTTTTGTTCATTTTTTGATAGATGGATAAAAAATTTGATTACATCGTATCTATTCTAGAATTTGGTCGATTTTCAATTCTTCCTCTGGTGAAAAATCTAAATTATCCATCATTCGAACACTTTCTTGTAACTGACTTAACCGACTTGCGCCAACCAGTACACTCGTAACAGATTTTTGTCGCAAATTCCATGCAAGGGCCATTTGCGCTAATGATTGCCCTCGTGATACGGCGATTGTCTGCAGTGCTTTGATTTTTTCCAGAGTTGATCCAACTTGTTCTTCTGAAAGGAATGGTATTTCCTTACGATGTGCTCTAGAATCTTCAGGAATCCCATGCAGATAACGATTTGTCAGCAAACCTTGGGCAAGCGGGCTGAACGTGATTGCTCCTAGACCTTCTTCTTCTAATACTGGAGATAAGTCGTCTTCTAGTAGTTCACGAGAAAACATATTGTAGCGCATCTGATGAATAATGAATGGTGCTTCTTTTCTTTTTAAAATTTCAGTCATTTTTTTGGTATCTTCTCCATTATAGTTGGATATACCAATATATAATGCTTTTCCTTGTCTTACAAGTTGCATCAATGCTTCTGCTGTTTCTTCCAAAGGTGTATCAGGGTCTGGACGATGATGATAGAAGATGTCGACATAATCTAGCCCCATTCTTTGGAGACTCTGATCACAACTTGAAATGATAGATTTACGAGAGCCCCATTCTCCGTATGGACCTTCCCACATATGATAACCTGCTTTGCTAGAAATAATCAGTTCATCACGGTAGGCTTGAAAATCTTCTCTAAAAATACGCCCGAAGTTTTTCTCTGCAGCTCCAGCAGGGCCTCCATAATTATTCGCAAGGTCGAAATGGGTAATTCCCATGTCGAATGCGCCTCTTAAAATCTCTCTTTGGTTATGGATAGGATCATAATCACCAAAATTTTGCCATAATCCGAGAGATAAAATCGGTAATTTCAAACCTGAATGACCGGATTTACGATATTCCATTTTTTCATAACGTGCACTATCTACAATATACAAATTTTCTCCTCCTTACCATTTTTAAAACGTTTTCTTTTATTCTGCTTTTAGTTTACTACATTTTAAAGAAAAGGAGTTAGTCAAAATGTTTTTTTCTTGTATTTTTTTACCATTTGTTTTTTATTCGTTGATAAATCAGAAATTGCTTACGTGCTTGCTGAATTTTTTTATAGCGTTTCGGTTGTTTTTTGTAAAATTGCTGATGATAATTTTCTGCTGGCCAAAACGTACTAGCTGGTTCAATTTTTGTGACGATTGGTTGGCGGAACGTTCCTGAACTGACTAGTTCCTGTTTCGATTGCTCCGCTAATTTTTTCTGACGTTCGTCTTGATAAAAAATCACCGGACGGTACTGCTTCCCTCTATCTTGAAATTGTCCAAAGGCATCTGTAGGATTAGTTATTTGCCAATAGATTGTCAATAAATCGCTATAACTTATCTCTCTCGTATCATAAATGATCTCCACAGCTTCCATGTGACCTGTGTAGCCACCGCTCACTTGATCATAATTTGGTTTTTCAACATGTCCGCCCGTGTATCCTGACAAAACAGATAGGATCCCTTTTTTCGATTCAAACGGCTCGACCATACACCAGAAACATCCCCCTGCAAATACTGCACGTTCTTGATAGTCAGCATCTTGCATAGCATGCTTGGAAAAGTCATATTTTTGCTGCGTGTCAAATCCTTCTGTAAGCAATAAATAAAAATCCATTACGTCAGGCGTTAGATTCATTCGGATAGCTAATGGACGTAGTGTTGCTTCTAGTTTTGATAACTGTTCTTTAGCGGATGTATTTTCTCTTATGTCATTCTTTGTCTGAATCAATACTTTTCGTTCCCAATCTCGTGTATTCGGATTTAAAATCAGATTATAAAGTGTTTGAATGAATACCTGTTCCTTATCCATAGACTCTCCTCCTTTCCGAAGAAGACAAGCTAGTGACTTTAGCTGTAATTTATCATAAAGTGAGGAAATAAGCGATTGAATCGTATTTATTCAAAGAAGATAAGCGGCTTCAGATGATATAAGATGATCTTTATCTTAAAAAGCATACTCTATGGTTTGGTTTAACTAAAAAACGACCTCTGAAAAAAGGGATGTTCTCCAGTTCTCAGAAGTCGAGTAAAGATGATTCTTTTTTTATGAACGATAATAAACTTCATCCAAAAACAGACCTTGTGCAGGGACGGTTTCTCCTGCATGTTGCCGCACTTTGCTTTCGAATATTTCATCGATTGTTTCTATCGGCATGGCACCTGTACCGATTTCTAGTAATGTTCCCATGATGATTCGCACCATTTTATATAGAAATCCGTCTCCGACAAAAGTAAAATGAAGCATTTCTCCCTTTCGTTCGATAGATAATTCATCAATCGTACGTACCGTAGATTTTTTGGATTTTTTCAATGCAGAAAAACCAATGAAATCATGTGTACCCATCAATTTTTCGCAAGCTGCATTCAGCTTATCCATATCCAACTCTTGAGGAAAATAAAAGCTGTGATTTCGTTCAAATGCTGAAGGAATCACGTTGTTCCAAACATAATAGCTGTATTTTTTGCCCACCGCATTATATCTTGCATGGAAACGCTCGGGCATTTCTTCGATTCTTTTGATGACAATATCCCGCGGAAGGTAACGATTCATAAAGTCGATCATTTCTGCCAGTCCAATTTCTGTGTTTGTTTTGAAATTTGCCACTTGTCCTCGCGCATGCGTGCCGGCGTCTGTTCTTCCTGATCCAATAATTTCTATCTCTTCATTTGTCATCTGATGCAACACTTTTTCGATTTTCCCTTGGATGGTTTTATCGTCATCTCCAAGTCTTTGCCAGCCTGAATATCTTTTTCCGTCATATTCGATTGTCAACTTGATGTTTCTCATATTTATTTAACTCCTTTATGATCAGTTACAATTTATTTGCTTCATGAGTATAACATAATCTAAATAGCGTAGCTTGCAAACTATTGATGTCTCCTTGATTTTCAGATACTCATTTTAAAATAATGCTAGTTTTCCTAATTCTCATTGTCTATACTTGATATATATTCTTTAATCTATTATCGGAGGAACTTGTTTTGAAAAAACTGTTAAAAAAAGATGCTTTCACTTACTATTCTATTTTAAGCATCTGCTTATGGGTCGTTATCGTTAGTCTTTATATGTGGTGGCCTATTGCTGGAAAAGCCCCTGTTGAGCTATGGGATGGTCAATCCCAACACTTTGTTTCATTTGTTTATTTTGGCGAATATATTCGGGAAATAATCAAAAATATTTTGATTGATCATAACTTTTCTATCCCAACTTATGATTTTAGTATTGGTTATGGTCAAGATATTTTAGGAACATTACATTACTATATCATTGGTGATCCTTTTTCACTATTAGCAGTATTTGCTAAACCAAAGTATGCAGAATTTGCCTTTTCATTAGCAATCATGTTACGCATTTTCTTTTCCGGAATCTCTATATCGATCTTTCTTCGATATAAGAAAATGGCCAACTATCAAACTTTTATCGCCACATTCATTTATGTATTCTCTGGTTTCGTACTAAGTTCTGCTTGGAAACACCCTTACTTCATCAATCCGATGATTTATCTACCATTGCTATGTTTGGGGCTTGAGTATATCTTCGAGAAAAGAGGATATAAACTCTTTACGTTTATGATTTTCATTTCTGTTATCAGCAACTTTTATTTCTTTTATATGCTTTCTATCTTAATCTTTTTATACGCTGTTTACAGATATTTTGAACTTTATACTTTAAAAGACTATAAAGTGTTGTTTTCTCTTTTATTCAAATCTATTGGTAGTTACGTATTAGGAATAATGATGGGCTCCGTTATTTTCATTCCCGTAATTAATCAATTTTTCAATGCTGGACGCGGGGAGATTCATTCAACGCTCTTACCTTTTTACACGAAATCATTTTATTTGAATTTTGTGAAAAACTTTATTTCACCAGTTTACGGAGGAGAAGCCTCAACTGTCACAGCCTTTTTCCCAATCATCATTTTTGTATTATCCGTTATTTTATATCGTTCTAAGCAAAAAAGTAATTTTGCAAGACTTGATCTTTTTGCCATTAGCTTGTTGACTATTTTCTTATTCTTTCCATTTTTTGGTAGTCTTTTCAACGGATTCTCTTATAGCACGAATCGTTGGATGTTTGGTTATGCATTCTTTTGGGCTTTTCTAACAGCAAAATACTTACCTGTTTTAGTTGAATCCGCAACTGATTTATCAAAAAGAAAACGGTTTGTGCATATTTCTTCTATTGTTTTCTTTTTCTTTATCCTTTTCACTTTTGCAAACTATAAGCGAAATGTACCGCCTTATATCGGTTTGATCTTCCTGTTGCTCTATTCAACTATCTTTTTATTGTTTGCTAATTCGAAAAAAACAAAAATCGCGTTGAGTATACTGGTATTTTTGAATGCTCTAGTTTATGGAGTCTTTCAAACAAATATCAAAATCAATCCCCTTATCATTAACAGTTATACTGATAAAAATATCGTAGAAAATGATTATTGGGCACCAAAAAGTTCAGCTATCTCAGATATTATCAATAAAGATACTGACTGGTCTCGGTATGAATTGTCTAAAACTGGAAATCCTCGTTCCGAAGAAAACAATGCTTTGTTAAGGGGAATAAATAGTACGAATTTTTATTTTAGTTTAGCAAATAAAAATATTTTTTCCTTCAATAAGTCTATTGAGAACAATATCAACAGTGACTATGAATATTATGGGCTAGATAGTCGTGCAGAATTAGGCACTTTAGCAAATAGCAAATATTACGCAAAACTAAAAACTGACACTAATCAAGATGTTCCTTTTGGTTATACTTATTTACAAACAATCAATAAAAATGGTCAAGATGTAGAAATCTATCAGAATACAAATTTCCTACCTTTTGGCTATACGTACGATTCCTATATCAAACAAAATGATACTCAAACTAGTTCATTAGCTATTATGGATAGTATGACAAAAAGTGTTATTGTAAATAAAGATATCTCTGGTCTAAAGAAAAATCAGATTACCGATAAAGGAATCAAAAAACTGAACGATCATATACAGCAAACGGATGGAGTAGAGATAAAAGGAAATCAGTATATCGTTTCTAAGAACAATGCAACTGTTACGTTCTCTGTAGACGCTCCATCTGATTTGACAAATAATTATTTGTTTCTACGGTTTAAGGGAATAAATTATCCTAATACACAACCAGGATTATTTCTTCCAACTGAGACTGCCACGTATTTAAAAGTAACTTATGGACAACTGTCAAAAGAGTTTAATTTTCGAAATCAATATCAAGGATGGTACGTAGGGATCAAAAATTCCTTACTTAATTTAGGGGCAGTGCAACCTAATCAAACTATTCAAGTCAGCTTTAGAAATCAAGGAGTCTATACATTTGATTCTATTGAGTTATATACGCGTGACTATAGTCAATTAAGTACGGAAATAGCTAAATTAAGGGAAAACACACTTCAGAATGTTCATTTTTCGGCAAATGAAGTATCTGGTGAACTAAATCTGGAAAAAGAAAAACTGCTTTTATTAACCATCCCTTATGAAAAAGGATGGACTGCTTATGATAACGGAAAGAAAATACCAATTATCCAATCGAATTATATGTATACAGGATTACTCCTCAATCCAGGTAATCATCAAATCAAACTGATCTATCATACATCTGGTTTAATGACAGGTTGGATACTCACTATCGTTGGATGGATCATCTTCTTATTCACTATTATCTTGAAAAAACGATTTTCTTTTAAATAATTCAAGAAATTGTGTCAGAAGTGGCAACTTCAAGAAATTTGGGTTTATTTCCAAAAGATACTTCTGGAACACCCTTTGTTCGGAATAAGGGACTGTGACAATACTTTTGTCGCAGTCCCATTTTATTTCACTTATATTCTAAAAGATAAATTGCCATTATGAATTACATGAATTCATAATGAATCACTTCTTTATATTCCTCATATAATTCTGCGTTTCGCAGATCGCCCCCATCTAAATTCGCCGAATAAAATATAGGAGGATGTTTTATCCCATTTGCAATAAGCTGTTCGCAAACTTCCACGATGATCGTATTGAGGATGGCTGCACCGATTACAGTAGAGGAAGGACCAGCTTTTTGTACGATACCTGTCAGCTCACAGCAAGCATCTCCTATATCCCCATGGTTATCGATAACTATATCAGAAACCTCAAACAATCGTTTCCCTGATGAATGACGACTAGTCACCGATCGTGAATATTGGACATTCGTCAAACTAATGATTTTTACGCCCTTCGCTTTGGCAGCTAACGCTAAATCAATAATGATTGGGTTTCTTCCCGATACTGAGTGAAGGATCAATACATCTTGATCTTTAAATGAAACTGTTTTTGCTAAATTCGTTCCATATCCTTCTAAACGTTCCATTTGACTGGTAAAGGTGATAGGGGAACGATCTAGCATTACTTCTCGTCCAAAGATAGCATTGATGGTCATCATCCCACCTGCCCGATAATACATCTCTTCCGCTAAGATACCAGCATGACTAGCACCAAAAATATAGACCGAACTTTTTTGCAGATTCGCTTGGGTCAATACATCGATTGCTTCTTTGATTGACTTTTTTTCTTCCTTTTCAACCAAATCTAATAACTGTTTGATTTTATCCATATATTTGAACATCTAGAACCCTCCAAACAAACCGCTGAATCCTCTACCGATCATTCCCCATAACGACAAATCATTTCCGCCGAAAATCAATATCCAGCTTTGGATCGTCGTACTAAAAACAATAGCTGAAAAACCAGCTAATACGACCATGACAAATGAAGCTGCGATTGTTCCGACAACCGCTCCACGAAAGCCACCTTGACCTTCACCGATGACTGCTGCACCACCACATTCAAAGAAACTTGTGATTACTAATGGCACAAGCAACACGCCGAATAGATGGAATGAATTCGCCAAAACAACTAAAATCGTAGAAGTGATCATTGCCACGATAAAACCGATAATCACTGCATTTGGTCGATAATTGAATAAAATAGGCACATCAAATGCTGGTTTCGCTCCCGGTACGACTTTTTCTGCAATCCCTTGAAACGCTGGAATGATTTGATTGATCAGTAGTCGGACACCATATAGCATAATGAGTAGTCCTGCACCAAAATTCAACCCTGCTTCAATCGAAAACATCAGGAGATTATCCCCTTCTGGTATCAAAACAGGTGCGATGATCCCAACTACGGTATTCATCAAGAACATGACGAGTGCACCTGTAATTGAGATTTCTCGGAAAAATGAAAGATTCTCAGGTACTTTGATATCTTCTGTCGATTTTTCTTTATTTCCTACTCGTTTTGCTACAAATCCCGAAACTAAAGACAAAACACCCGTTGGATGACCAATCAGGAAAGAATCATCTCCCGTAGCATCCCAGACATATTTGCGCATGATCCACGGCATGAAAGACCAATAACAAGCCGATAAAATCCCGCTGATTCCAATCAATGCTCCCCCTGACAGTCCTGCTTCCACACCAGCTGCTACAAATACGAAAGGAAACCACCAAAGCATATGACCTGTTAAAAAGATCGTCTTCACAGGTGTAAACCGAGCAATCAATAAATGGATAACCAATCCTAAAAACATAGCTAATCCGACCGTCCCGCCATATTCTGCAGTAAACGTCACATCAGATAGTCCTTCTGTCACTTCTACACCCAACTGTGTTTGGACAGCTATATTGATTGGAGAAATCGTACCGACCAGCATATTGACTCCGGCGGTCAAAGCAACCATACCAAATGCAGCGGTCAAAGCTCCCTTAACCGTTTCTGAAAATGATTTTCGCTGGATGATCAGCCCGAGCATCGCAATCAAACCTAACAAGACGGGCGGATTCTTCAAGATGTGTTCACTAATGAAATTCATTCTTTTATTCCCCCTTATCAGCTAGATATTGTTCCAATTGCGCCTTTATTTCTGAAGTATCCATATACTTTTTAATAGGATAAACAGGCGCTTTTACAGAAGCTTTTAGTTCTGGAAGTAATTCATGACTTGTAAAATAAACATCTGCCATCGTTGCTTTGGCAGTGGATAAATCTGTATTTTCCACTGTTGCCTTTAAACCAAACTCCTTAATTACTTTATCAAGAGACATTTTCAAAACCATAGAACTCCCTACACCAAATCCACATACTGCTAAAATTTTCATTTTTCTTCCTCCTTATGCAAATAACTGAATGATTGTTTCTTTATTTCCTGATAAAATCGTTTGATACTTTTCATTGTCCATAAATATTTCCATGATATCTTTTAATCTCTCCAGATGGCTTTCGTGGTTTTTGGCAGCTAAAACCAAAAAAATATGGATTGGTTTCCCTTTCATATCTACGGCATCTTTTACGACTAAAAGACTCATACTTTGCTCGTTTACTCCAAGACCTGGTTTTGCGTGCATCAGCGCAAAATAATCAGCCAACACCATATATGGTCCATTTTCCTCTACACTTCTGATCATGTTTTCTAAATACGTATGCGTTATCATTTTGTTTTTTAATAATGGATTGCTAGCGATTTCGACTGCTTTCATCCAATTTTCAGCCGTTTCTATTACTTGGATTTGATTTTTCGGCAGCAATTTATTGATACTACTCATTCTCTGACCTCCAACATTTTTGAAATAAACCAATTTTTATCCTCTATTCCTTGCATGACCATTTTCATCACAGGTTCGACTTCTTTCACATCTTCTTCTCGGATCATTAGCAGAACAACGATATCTGCCTTTTGATATCCCCATGAAAATGGCTTGTCTGCTATCAATACAGCAACCGAAGTTTGTTTAACGCCATTAGGATTGCCATGAGGAATAGCAAAACCATTCTCCAAGTATGTTGATTGGATTTCCTCACGCTCAAAAATAGAGTGGAGAAATCGCTGTTTCGAATCTTCATTCTCAAACTGTTGCTGATCAACCAAAAAACGGATAGCAGCTTCTTTTGAATCAAAGTGATCAAAATAGACATTAGAGGAAATAAGATGTTTCACTTTTTCAGATATCGAGCCTTCGATGTTTATTTGTTCGTTATCTATGACCAGATCGATATAATGATTCATGATACGTTTCATATCTCTAGCAGTAACCATTGGCGAGATTCTTACTACTGGTCTAATTTGTTTAGGTATATCGACAGTGGAGATAATCAAATCTACGTCAAACAAATCTAGTCTGTTCAATTTATCGACAGATGCTGTTTCGATACTATCGATATCAGGTAAGATTCTTCTGATTTTTGCAGAGACAAATGAACTGGTTCCCATGCCATTGGGACATACGAATAAGAGTCTATTTAATCGTTTGACACGCTCGATTGCTGCTTGGAAATGGATAGCTACAAAACCTACTTCATCTTCGGACAAGCTTACTTGATAAGGCCAGCGAAAATCATTTAACGCAAACCAGACAACACCATACAAAGAAGGATAATTTTGTTTTATCTCCTCTATCAAAGGATTTACGATGGTCGTTTGAGCCTCAATACGTAAAAGTAGCTGATACAGATGTACAAGCAGATCTTCTTCTAAACGACTATCTTGGGTAAGATCTATCTGAATGCCTCTACTCACTTTTTGGATCAATTGCCGGATTTTTTCTCGAAATACCAAAGGGATCGTTTCATTTTTCATGAAAAAGCGTAAACCACTTCCCACAATAACATAAGTCAAATACTGTACTTCTTCTTGCGAAAATTGGTAAATACGCTGTTCCTCTAACTGATGCAGCAATTCACAAACGAGGGGATATTTGTTGAATTCTAAAAAATACTTTCCATATTGATTTTTACCTTTTAAACTGATTTTCTTCCCTTCTCTTGAACGCTGGATCATCAATAAGATCGAAACAATGATACTTGAAAAGTAGCTTTCTGGTATCTCAATTTGCTTGTCTGCAATGCTCTCGCGAAAAGATCGTTCGACTATTGCTAGAAGCTTTCGATCCACTATTTCTCTTACGATCTCCAATTCATCAAAATGATTCAGGATCATACGCTTTAGTACCTTCTGAACCTGTATTTCATTTCCTTCAAAATATGTCCCGAAACGATCAAAACTGAGATTCAACCCTTCTTTCGCAAATACATATTTGATGTAAGAAATATCATTTGCGATACTGCTTCTGGAAACATAATATTCTTCAGAAAGTTGCTGGTAACTTACATGCTCGAAATTGGACAGTCTGTTCAGGATCGCTACTCTTCGAAGTTTGCTTTCTTGATATTGTATTACACTCATTTCCATCACCTTCTATATTCACTATAATTTTTTCTTATAAGGAGAACTAGACCAAATAAAAGATTAAAATAACCTGAGAAATCATACACTACTCTTTCTCAGTTAATATACGCTAAAACAAAAGCTCTACAAGAAATTTATGGAACTTTATTTCAGAAAAACAAAAAAACAGCCAACGGACGAAATGTCCGCTGACTGTTCAATTTGACGGCTCAAGTTTTACTGTTTGAGATGCAAGATACTCAACCAGGCAATGGGCACATAATTAAAGAAAAAACTGATTCTTTGGCAAAATCCTATTTTATTCAGTAATGGCCAAGAATTTATAGAAGGAATTCTTGCCAGACCATAAATCGCCGCAAAAAGCAAACTGATCACAGACAGTCCAAGGTATAAGTGGCTTACGTCCATTTGCCCATTTTTTCGATAGATCAAGAAAAGAAGAATTGGAAACAATAAAAAACCACTGTAACCTAAACCTGATCCGATATTATGGACCCATGTCGAGACATTCCACGAAGATTCATGGGTATTGATACTGAACAAACCTGTAAAGATACAATCACCTATACCATAAAAACCGATAGATGCTGTAACTAGGGTAGCTAGCACACGAGATGTACTTGCAAATGCAGCATACAATGCAGGCAATGACAGGATGAAAAAAATCCCTGAAACCACTGACCAAATAAGAAACGCCTTTCTTACAGGACTGGAAATCTCTCCAAATACACTGATCACACTCTTCATTTGATCTAATTCAGGATAATACAATCCTAATACGTACGGAGTCAAAAAATCACTCAACACGCCTAATAGTAAAAAGAAAAAACCAAATTTACGTAAAAAATCCATGATGCGCCTCCAATAACAATTACCTATGCTTTTAATTGTTATTATAAACGACTTTATCTCGATTTAACAGGAACCTCTATTTTACAGGATCATCTATATAACTCATTAAAAATTTGAATCGTCTTAAGGTTCATCCCTAAATATCTAATGTTCAACGTTCATTTAATCCGTCTAATCGGTCTTTCAATTTGATTTTTTCTCCACTTCTTTTACGCGCGCCTAATTCTCCTATTGCAGTAAACAACAGATCACTTGACGAATTTAAGGCAGTTTCCATTGAATCTTGGATAACACCGATAATAAATCCGATACCGACGATTTGCATCGCAACATCATTAGAGATACCAAACAAACTACATGCTAATGGAATCAATAACAGTGAACCGCCCGCAACACCTGAAGCCCCACAAGCAGCTAAAGCAGACAAAATACATAAAAGGACTTTCAAAACAAATGGTGCTTCAATCCCTAAGGAATGTACAGCCGTCAATGACATCACGGAAATAGTAATCGCAGCACCGCCCATATTGATCGTAGCACCTAATGGGATCGATATGGAATAAGACTCTTTCGTCAATTTCAATTTTTCAGCCAGCATCATGTTTATCGGGATATTTGCGGCAGAACTTCGGGTAAAGAAAGCGGGAAGCGCACTTTCTTTCAAACAAAAGAGAATCAATGGATAGGGGTTTTCTTTAATAAACAAAAACGTGAGGAACGGGTACACAACTAATGCGACAAACAGCATCGTGCCGATCAACACAAGTAAAAGCTGCAGATATTCTGCCAATCCAGCGATTCCAGTCGTGGCAATCGATTGATAAACCAATCCTAAAATCCCTATCGGAGCGAATGCAATAATCACTTGTACGACTTGTGATAATGCTACAGATATTTGATCCACCAATTCTTTTGTCGATTCTGAACGGGCTCGAAAAGCTAGACCTAACAACACAGCCCAGAATAAGACACCAAGATAATTCGCATCAATGAGCGATTGAACAGGATTTTGTGTGACATTTGTCAACATCGTAGATAAAACACTTTCCAAATTTTGCGGTGCTTGTTCAGATACTGTTTCTTGTAAAGTAATAGGAACAGTAAAAATTGAACTTATAATCACTGCTACAAGTGCAGAAAGCAATGTTCCTACTAAATACAAGACTAAAATAGGCTTCACAAATGTCTTATTTCCTATTTTATGTTTGGCAATTGAAGCCATCGTCAAGAAAAAAACTAGAAGAGGCGCAATTGCTTTCAAGCAACTGACAAACAACGTCCCCAATATTGAAATAAATGTCCACGTGGGGAAAAAGATACCAAACAATATTCCGACTAAAATACCAACAACAATACGTTGAACTAACGACATATCCAAAAACTTCTCTAACAAATGACCACCCTTTCACAATTTTAACAATCATTGTATCATTTTATCTAAAGAAACTAAAGGTGCAATTTTCTAAAAATTCTAATAATATAATTGGCAATTCATGCTCTTACAACATTCAATTTTAGTATTGGAGGGTTTATTCAATCTCTAAAGAAGTCGAGAGAAAACTATTTATCGTTATATTATTAAAGTTATCCAAGTAAAACGTAATTAAGATGAAGGATGAAACTAGAAATTTCATCCTTCATCTTAATTCTTAGACATAGCAATCAATTAATATTTTCCACTGAGTCTCTTCTTTCTCTCACTCTCACTGGTTTACTTACCCATAAATGATTTGATTAAAGCCATTTTTCAATTCATTATTCGCTGTCTCGTTGAAGTAAAGATAATTATCGGGATTCCCCTGATTTTGTTGTGTAACCAATACTTTTGGCTGATTTTGCTGAAACCCGAATAGATAGACGTGCTTTTTCAGATATGGTTCTGTCTCTGCATCGGAATAGACGGCTGTGATTTGATAATCTGCTTGACCTGTCCCGCTTTCTGACCATTCTGCAGAAACAGGCACTCCACCAATAGCCATCTTCCACTCCCCATTCAAAATAGCTTGAGGGACTTTAAGACCATATAAGTCCACACTCATTTGATTCGTATAACTTTTGTATTGTTGTCCCATTGTTTGGCCCCATGTGGTCATAAATGCCTCTAATTGTGCGGCTTTGTCTGCATTCCACAGTGTTTGTTCGACTTGTTCGCTGCTTTCTGAAGAGGAAGATGAAGCCTCTACAGAAGAACTTGAAGTAGATGTTTGAGTTGTTTCAGTCGTTTTGGAAGACTCTGACGAAGTAGAGGTATCTACTGTTTCTGTACTTGTTGCAGTTGACTTGCTCTCTGTGCTAGTCGTTGTAGTAGTTGCAATTGTTGTTTTCGCTGTTTCTTTTGTTGATTCTTTTCTTGGATCATTCCCGTTGGTACAACCAGCTAACAAAAAAGCTAGACCCATTGTTAATAAAATCCTTTTTTTCAATTAAAAAACTCCTTTCAATTACTCCCCCACTTCTTTATTCTATCAAATAAGCAATGTGATTTTATTGATTTGTTGTATTTTCTCATCCATCTTTTAAACCATTTAAACACTAAGAAGCACCCGCTGATGTCTTATAGACAACATCAGCGGGTGCTTCTTTTTATTTTATTTTTAAGACAAAACTTCGTGTTTTTTTCTGTTTTTCTCACGCTTTATATTTGTATTTGAAGAAACATAGACTTTTAGTCATCATCGTCTTCCTCATCCAAATCTTGTCGGACAGTTTTTCCTTGGAGTCTTTGTACTTGGTAGATGATTTCTTTATTGAAACTTAAAAGTTCAACAAGCAATTGTTGCAAGCCATATTTTTCTTCTTTTTCAGCTAACTTGATTGCCCGTGTGATAAAGACATTTTGGAAATCAAAATCTTTTGCAAAGTTTTCCAACATTGTTGAAGCTGGTAAATATTTGTTTTGACCATGTTCGTAAATTTTTCCATAACGCATGACTTCTTCTAAAGTAGACGGAACGATTTCATTATCAATCACTAACTCATGAGAGATTTTATTGAACCATCTCGCTTCTTGATCAGCATATTCCGAAAAAAGGGTACTTAATTCTTGCGAAGATGTACCCAAAACATACAATTGTGCTTGGATCAATTTCATTTCTTCTAATTTAAAATTTGCTAATACATGCCCCACCATGGCGCCAGCAGTTGGTTTATGATGGTCGATATCTGCTTGTTTTGTTTCTTGAGCAAATTTTTCTTCCACTATATTCATTGATTTACGCCTCTTTTACTTTTGTTGATTGGACTTCATAACCTAATTTTTCCACAACTGCAGCTAATTGTTCAGGGTGGACTTCATCTGGATCAAAGTTTGCTTTGATTTTGCTTGCATTAAACAAAACTTTCGTATTGCTTACCCCAGGCTGTTGAGAAACCGCATGTTCGATTTTTTGCATACAGCTTGGACAAGCTAGTGTATCTAATTGCATAATAATTTTTTTCATCGTAGTTCTTCCTTCCTTTTTCTTGATAGTCTTATTCTAGATTACAGCTTCCATAAAAAAATTGATTCTTATCAAGTTTTACGATTTTTCTTCTTTGCTTTCGTGACCAAAATACAATAAACGCATCGCGTTAAAGATAACGATCAAGATACTAGCTTCGTGAACGAACATCCCACTAGCCATGTAAATAAACCCGGCAAATAAGCCGATGAGTAAAAATAAGACGACACCAATGGCAATCACTACATTTTCACGGGTATTCAAAACAGTTTTCTTAGCCAAACGGTAGGCATGAACCAACGATCCAAAACTAGATTGCATCAAGACAACGTCACTCGTTTCGATAGCGACATCCGTTCCTGATCCCATAGCAATCCCGATATCAGCCGCAGCCAAAGAGGGAGAATCATTGATTCCATCTCCAATGAAAGCAACGCGCAATCCTTGTTCTTGGTATTTTTTCACAAATTGAACCTTTTCGTCTGGTAATAATTCAGCATGGACTTCATCAATACCTAACATATCAGCTACATAATCAGCAGTCATCTGATTATCACCTGTCAGCATCACTAAATGTTTTGCTCCTGCTTGTTTCAACTCAGCTAATTGTTCAGCGACTTCTGGTCGAATCACATCTGACACACCAATGATTTGAGTGATTTTTTTGTCGATTGCTACAATAATGACCGAGCTGCCTGTTTGTTGTAATTGATGTAAATCTTGTACTTGCTTTGGTGTGAGAGAAAGTTTGTGAGCGGCAATCAATTTGGTGTTGCCCGCACAAACTGCATGACCATCAATCTCAGCTGTGATTCCTTGTCCCTTGATTGTCTGATTATCTTTGACTACTAATTGTTGAAAATCAATTTCTTTCTCCTGAGCATAATGGATCACGGCGCGCCCCAGAGGATGATCGGATAACGTTTCTAATCGAGCCACTAAAGCTAAGCTGTCACCTTCATCCTCTGTATAGTTCTTGATAGTGGATACAGCAGTAGTTCCTTTGGTCAATGTACCGGTTTTATCAAAGACAAAAGTATCGATTTTGGAAAAAGTATCCATTGCTTCACCGCCTTTGACTAAGATGCCCCGTTTTGCTCCATTACCGATTCCTGCTACATTCGAAACAGGCGCACCAATGACTAAAGCGCCAGGACAACCAAGAACCAAAACAGTGATTGCTAAACGAAAATCACGGCTGATCAGACCAACAAGCAACGCAATAAGTAAAACGGTTGGAGTATAATACTGAGAAAATCGATCAATGAATTTTTCTGCATGGGATTTGGTATCTTGTGCTTCTTCTACTAATTCGATAATTTTGGCAAAGGTCGTATCATCTCCAACCTTAGTTGCTTCGATCGTCACGTAGCCATCTGCTAAAATCGTTCCAGAAAATACGTCATCTCCACTGATTTTGACGACTTGTCGTGATTCACCCGTCACTGCGGCTTCATCCGCATACCCTTTCCCGTCAATGACTCGTCCGTCCACAGGAATAGCTCCACCAGTTTTTACTAAGACGATATCGCCTTCTTCCACGTCATCGATTTCCACTTCTTCGGTTGTTCCATCTTCTTGGACAACGCTGGCAGTCGATGGGGCCATCTCGGTCAAAGCCTTGATTGATTCCCGCGTTTTGGTCAATGTTTTTTGTTCCAGATAACTACCAAACAAAAACAAGAATGTAACGATAGCTGACTCCTTGTATTCTCCGATCATAAAGGCACCAAGCACAGCAATAGTAACGAGTAAATCAATTGAGATAACTTTGAATTTTACTGCCTGATACGCATGGATCATAATAGGTATGACCGCAATAATAGAAGCTATGGCTAGAGCAATGTTATAGAACAAGACAAATCCAGTAAATTTTCCGATAAAACCAAAAATAATCAACACAGCTGATAAGGCGGTAATATGATTTCGATGCTCTTGGATCCACTTTTGAAATTTCATCTTTCTCCCTCTTTTCCTTTTCGTTCTTACGAGACTAAGTATAGATACTTATCCATCATAAAAAATTGACCACTATCAAGTTTAGTCAAAAAGGCGGTTTTCTTTTGGCAGAATACACTACAAAAAAATAGTTAGCAAGAAGACTCACTAAAAGTGTTCTTGCCAACTATTGTCGATTCTATCGAAATTTTCATTGAATGATTTTCCTGTACAGCATACATCGGAGATCTATTTCTTTATCTAAGATTTTTATCTTGCTAATTTTTTCCTTTAGTCTTTCAAATCCACGTCGTTCATAGAATTGATACGTACAGCCACTATCTGTAAAAAGGAATATTTCTTTTCCTTTCTCTCTTTTTTCAAATTCTGTTAGCAACTTGGTGCCGATGCCTTTTATTTTCAAATCAGGATTTGCAACTAAAAAAATGATCTCTCCATCTGGCGAATGCTTTTTTAAATATGCTGCAAGCATTTGTTCATTTGCTGTCTCGTAAGCTCCTTTACTTTCTTTAGCAAATATATTTTGTAAAAAATCGAATATCTTAACATATATTTGCTGTCCAAAAGAACGATGTTTCTTTTTTTCTCCTTTTATCTCCGCCAGCAAAACACCTGCCAACTCGTCCTCTGCATACAAAGCAAGAATTTGAGTAGCTCGATTCAACTCCATATACAAAAAATATCTTCCGTAAAGATTCAGCAGAAGTTCATTTCCCATATATCTCTCAAAGTTCATTCCTTCAACAGCAAAATAGATCGCTTTTTTGTAATCTTTCTTTTCTAAGGGTTTAAAAGTTAGTTTCATCATTTCGCCTCCTTAACTTCAATGATTGTGTTATACTTACATTATAATAGACACAGTGTCTACTATCTATAATCAATCATCTATAAGATTGTCGATTAAGCGACAGCTTTGCTTTGATATGTCGGATAAGGAGATAGGTAAATGAAAAAGACAGATAGACGCGTCAAAAAAACAGAAAAAGCTTTGGCTGAAGCACTATCCACATTATTAGTAAATAAAAAGATTCAAGCAATCACTATACGCGAGCTAACAGAAACGGCAGACGTACATCGTTCGACTTTTTATACACATTATAAGGATATCTATGATCTATATGATCAATTAGAAAGCAACTTTTTTCGGGATCTAACTGAAATTCTCTCTTATGATCCAGCCCATAGCTATGAGGAACTATACACTCGCTTGATCGACTATGTTTACGCAAATACTTTTTTATATCGCTTGTTTATCCTCAACCATGGTGATATTTCGTTTCAGAAGAAAGTTAAACAAGTTATTGAAGAAAACTATCTGAGCATATGGCTATATGAAGACAAGAAAACGATTATCACAGAAGAAATGAGATTCTTCACTACGTACCACGTCCAAGGTTGTCTATCCGTTCTCAATCGGTGGGTAGAAAGCAATTACAAGTACTCTAAAAAAGAATTATTAGAACTCTTACAGAAACTGAATGATCACATAGAGAAAATCATGCCTTGAATAGAAAAAGGCTGTGACAAAAATCTTGTCGCAGCCCCTTTTTTCGGTAATAATAGATGAAAAAATTCTTGAAAAACTATGCTGTTTTTCGAATTTTTTTATAAGAGTGAAATATATTTAGTTGCTTCAACCATACAAATTTTGTAACAAAAATAATGATTGTACACTATTACTTAATTATCTTTTGATGGCTTCAATTAACCAACTGCTATCGATGATTGTTTTCGAGTTTACTTTAAATTCTTTTGAGAATCTATAATTAATAGTTGAAGGAATCTGGGCTTTTATCATCGTTTTTTCTTGCGTTTTTTTCCATCCTATTCCAATTTCTCCATGAATCGTTCTTAAAGTCCCTTCTGCAAATTCTATATCATCAGGAATATAAGGATCAATTAATAAATCAGTAGACTCTTGTGTCTCTTGATCAAATTTGATTCCCAATAAAGCAGAGATAAACCACTGACTGTATGATGTGAACATAGCATGATTTAAAGAAGATCCATCCATTTTTTTAAAATACTCGCCCAACGCTCCACTATTATTAGATACCATAGAATAAAAACTTGGATAACTTTTCCTTGTGAGCCATTGATAAATTAAATCTTGATCATCTAGAATTTCATATGACCACGCCATGCCAAAAATCCCCATCTTAAAGACACCATCATCTTCCCTAATTTGGTTTTTGAATTTTTGTAATAATTCTGGGAATTCTTTATCTAATCCAGCTTTGAGAGAAAAAATATAGCTTGATTGGCTGCCACCTTGAAAATAACCTTTAGAATTGTAATATTCCTTTATTAGTTTTTCTTTTACATACCTGATTTTTTCTTCTAACTTTTCTGTTTCAAAGCTCATTCCTTTGGTAAACACAGCTAATTTTTGATAGCTTTGCAATACTATTAAATACATTGCTGCTGAACAAAATTCTTTATCTGGCGGTGTTTCTTTGTTATTAATAAGAACAGTATCTACAGAACCCCAATCACCCAAACAACAATACTTAATGTACTCATAATCAAATTTCAAAAGATAATTCAGATGTCTATTCAAAGATACTGAAATTCTTTTGTCCTCAATAATGGACATTCCATAATATTTCATATATTTTAAGACAATGATCGGAAGCACTAATTGCCATCCTAACGAACCAGCGTTATTACTAGGTCCAAACGTCTGGATACCCATAAATGGAGCAGTTTGTGTTATTCCACCTTCAAGGGTTTGATCGAAAATAAAATCAAGCAACACTTTTTTCAATAATTGTTCCGAATCAAATGAATAAATTTGAGATTCTATTAATGCGACAATATCTCCACCATATCCTAGTCTTTCACGAGCACAATCTTCATAATATGAACGGATATTATTTCTTTTGGTTTGAATCGCAATACGTTGAAGATCATTCGACGCTTTTCCATCATAAAGTTATCAGTTCTGGAGGTATAATTCTTATATTAAGAAGGAAAGGATAAAATCATCAACAGAAATCGTTGAGTTATTATTTTACTAGAACCTTCGAATTAAGGTTAATAAAGATATGTTGAAAGAACTATAGACAGCAAATATCCCTAGCAATACTTTTTCCAAATCATTTCTTCTTTCTGTTTGTAAATTTCATTAATATCTATTACCTATAAGATTTTTTTCTTAAAATATCAATTATAAGTAAGCTTTATTATTAAAGTTTTTCCTTAATACTATTTTAATTTTAAGTTATAGTTGAAACACCGTTCTAATTATTAATATAAGCAATTGCACTCCCACTACCAAATTTGATATCTGGCAAAGATCGTTTATATAAATTAAGTTCTCGCAAAGTATCCTCTCTTTTAGATAATGCCTGAAACGCATAGCGTGTTCGGCCATTTTCAAACTTCTTCGACTCCGAATATTGAGAAGAAACTTTATACGCAGCAACAACCGCGTTGTCTGCTCCTGTATTAACAGCTATAACATAGCGAATTCGATGTATTTTATCGCGCCCAATTACCCAGTTACCTAGCGTACGAGATTTTAAATTATTATCATCACGAAATCTGTCGTCAATCGGATATTCTTCTGACTCATCTTTACAAAGATTAAAAGCATCTCTCACTTTTACCGCTAAAATCAACTCATCTGTCGCTATTTCACTTATAGACATCTCTTGGAATCCATATTGTTCTTCTATCTCTTCAACTAACATTGCCTTAGAACCATGCCCTTTTACCAAATTTGTCAACGAAAGTCCTTGAACCAGTTGAGCATAATTGATCAATGCATTCTCACTGGCATAAGCCTCGCTCTCAGTTAAACCATAACTAAGTATGTAACTTAGTATTTGTAGATTCATTCTGTTTATTTCTTGGATGGTTCTTATTTTCAAGGTTCTAGCTGTTTCATTTTCTTCAAGTAAATCGTCTTTTCTCAGCGTACCCAGTGCCGCTTGGCGATGGGCAAAAATACGATCTTTTTTTCCTTTTCCAATGTAAAAAGTCTGGTTGTTTCTAGGATCAACCAAGCAGTAGACATAGTAAAGATGTTTCTCGTCTTTTTGCAACTCAGCTAAAGTAGACGTAGAAAATTTTTTAAGTTCACTCATTTGTTACTCCTCTGTTTTACTATTTTTTCCCTGTCTCTAAAAAATATCATCACTTATGATACGGCGCCCCCGCATTAATCCGGAAGGCACGGTAGATTTGCTCGACAAGGATCAGACGCATCAATTGATGTGGATACGTCATTTTTCCAAAAGAGATCTGAGCATTGCTTCTTTTCATGACGGCTTCGCTGAGTCCTAAAGAGCCGCCGATAACAAAAACAAGGTGGCTTTTTCCTTGGATACCTAATTGGTCGATTTGTTTAGCAAAAGATTCGCTTGTGGGATTTTCCCCTTCAATTGCTAAGGCATAGACGTATTCTTGTTCTTTGATTTTCGCTAAGATCCGTTCTCCTTCTTTTTCTTTTACTTGTCTCATTTGCGCTTCGCTTAAATTCTCTGGGGCTTTTTCGTCAGGAACTTCGATCAATTCGATTTTTGCATAGGCATTCAGCCGTTTGACATACTCATTGATACCTTGAATCAAGTATTTTTCTTTTAATTTTCCTACTGAAATAATTTTGATATTCATGTTTTCTCTCCTTTGATCTTCACGCTCACTTTGTTTATTATAATCAATTTTTTCGTCTATATGTTTATTTTGGCTATTTTTGTTAAAAAGATTTCCCCAACAGTTATGCACAACATCCACAGGTTTATCCACAGAAAACAGTGTTATTTTACCTTATTTCATCACATTCATTAGGCAAACATACGTTTTATAAAAATTTATCCACTTTATACACAGGCTGTGGATATGTTTTATCCCTTATTTTTCCAATCCTATCCGCGTAGTTTTACACAGTATCTGTGGAAAAAGAAAATCAAATATTTTCATCTGAAAACAATGATTTTTCCTAAAGTTTTTCATAAAAAGTTCACAGTCTCAAAGTAGACTAAAGTCAACAAATAAGACTATACTAACAGTAGATAAATGAATGTAATTGGAGGAGGAACACATGGATAGAAAAAATGTGACACCAAAGATGAAAAAAAATAAAAATAATAGCCTCTGGCGTAAGTTAGGTCTGGGGCTTGTTGGAGGGATCGTTGGAGGACTACTGACAGCTGGCATTTTTTATGCAGCGATGGGCACTGGCAACAATAGTTCTACTGCTACAAGCGGCAATCAGAATTCTGCCGGTGAAACAGTTGTGGAAAATGTCAAAGTCAATGTAGATTCTGATATCACCAAAGCGGTAGATAAAGTTCAAGACGCTGTCGTTTCTGTTATCAACTTACAAAGTCAAAACCAATCAAGCGGTTTTGGCGGACTATTCGGGCAGCAAGAAGAAAGTAGCAGCTCAGATGATAGTAATTTGGAAGCTTATAGTGAAGGAAGCGGCGTGATCTACAAAAAAGACGGAAATACTGCTTATATAGTCACAAACAACCACGTAGTAGATGGACAGCAAGGTCTTGAAGTCTTGATGAAAGACGGTACGAAGGTAAAAGCTGAATTAGTTGGAACAGATGCTTATTCAGATTTAGCGGTGTTGAAGATCAATTCAGATAAAGTCGAAACAGTTGCCTCTTTTGGTGACTCAAGTGCTCTGAAGGTTGGTGAACCTGCGATTGCGATTGGTTCCCCATTAGGATCTGAATATGCGAATTCTGTCACTTCAGGAATCATTTCTTCCTTGAACCGACAAGTAACAAGTACGAATGAATCGAACGAAACAGTCAATATCAATGCGATCCAAACAGATGCAGCGATCAACCCGGGAAATTCTGGTGGTCCTTTAGTGAATATCGAAGGACAAGTTATCGGTATCAACTCAAGTAAGATCGCAAGTACTTCTGAATCTACTTCTAACGTAAATGTAGAAGGAATGGGATTTGCCATCCCAAGTAACGATGTAGTGAATATCATCAATCAACTGGAAAAAGACGGAAAAGTGACACGTCCAGCTCTAGGTATCACAATGGTCGACTTATCTGCCGTTTCTACTCAGCAACAAGAACAAATCTTGAAGATTCCTTCATCTGTAACTAACGGTGTCATCGTGACAAATGTCCAAACAGCTACACCGGCTGAAAAAGCTGGATTGAAACAATATGATGTCATTACTAAGATCGATGACAAAGAAGTTTCTTCTGGCGTAGAACTTCAATCTGCTTTGTATAAGAAAAAAGTGGGAGATTCTGTCAAAATCACTTACTATGAAGGCTCGAAAGAAAAAACAACTACTGTTGAATTGACGATCGATCAATCGGCATTAAAACAAAATCAAAATAGTGAAAATTAATAAAAAAGAGGTTGTGACAAAGACTTGTCACAACCTCTTTTTTAAATGGTGTTCTTCTGCCAACTCCTCGGTCACAAGTCACAATATTCAACAAACATGAGAAGTTGTTTTTTGAAATTGCTCCTTGTGACTCAGAGTGAAAAGGCAGACTCACAACCTCTTTATTTTGGAAATGCTTCTCCGACTGCGGCATCCTCAGGCAATACTAAAATTCCTTTTTTCTCTGGAGCATTTGGCAAATGCAATTCACGAGCGGAACAGATCATTCCATAGCTGTCTACCCCTCGCAAAGTTCCTGGCCAGATCATCATTCCATCCGGCATCATGGCTCCTGGTTTTGCAACGACAACTTTTTGTCCAGCTTCGATATTTGGTGCACCGCAAACGATTTGCAATACTGTACCATTGTCTACTTCTGTCTCAGTAATCGATAAATGGTCAGAGTCAGGATGTGGAACGCATGTTTTGACATACCCGACAACGATCTTCGGTTCATGGTCAGCTTCAAGCTGTTCTTCGAATCCTGCTTCTTTGATCAATCGATTCAATTTCGCTAATTCTTCATCTGTTAAGCTTACTTGGCCGTTCCCTTCGATTGTTAGATGATCGGAGATATGGAAAAAGTTCCAAGCAACAACTTGACCTTGTTCATCTTTGATCCGAGCAACATTCCATTTACGTTCAACAGTGTTTTCTGTTCCTTTATCGTCGGCTATGATAACCATCAAAGTGTCTCCGACGTGTGCTTTGTTATAAGCAAAAATCATGTTCTTTCCTCCATTATCCTTTGCTGAGATTTATCTTAACAAAAAATTGCATTCACTGCATGAGATTTTTTTCATGCTTTATTTCCTAGTTTTCACAAAATAGAAGAGACTGTAACAGAAGTGGGCAGCTTCAAGAAATAAGAAGGAATTTACGAAAATTGCTTCTCGAATTTTTGTGAAATTTCGGCTTATTTTTCGAAGAAGCTACTTCTGGAACACTATTTATTCGTAACAAGGGACTGTGACAAGACTTTTGTCACAGTCCCTTTACTGTTTTTAGTGAATTGATTAAAAAGGTTATACAAATTCCACTTGCTTAATTACTTGGCTGTTCTTCTTCGTCAGAAACGATCAAGACATCACAAGGTGAATGACGTATGACGTAGCTGGCTACACTTCCTGTCATAAAGCGTTCGACTGCATTTAGTCCAGACTGCCCAACCATGATTAGATCGATTGCATATTTTTTTGGCAATTTGACTGCCATGGATTCACGAACAGAGCCGTAGGCAATAATTCCTTCTATATTTGTGTAATCAACAGATTTCCCATATTCTTTACATTCTTCGATCATTTGCTTGGCTGTTTCAGTTTGCTGATCGACTAGATTTTGATCAATAGGAGCATAGCCCATAAAGTTATAAAATTGCTGATCGATTACATTTGCTACATATACTTTCCCATTATTACGGCGAGCCACTTCTACCGCTTTTTTGAAAGCAGCAAGTGCTTGTTCACTACCGTCGATACCTACTAAAATGTTCTTATATTCTTGATTCATCTTGACCCCTCCTAACAGATGTCAGCCTTTTGTTACACTTTCTAGGAACGATTCAATTTCCTGTTTTGTTTTACGATCTTTATTCACTAGACGACCTAATTCTTTTCCGTCTTGGATCACGACAAAACTTGGGATACCAAAAATGTTCCATTCAGCGGCTACATCTATGTACTTGTCACGGTCTACTTCAATAAATTGCCAATCAGAAAAGTCATTTTCGATTTCAGGCATTTGCGGTTTGATAAAACGGCAGTCTCCGCACCAGCCGGCAGTAAAGAAAAATATACTCTTTCCAGTTTCTACGTAGCCTGCTAATTCTTCTAAACTATTTGGAATAATCATTCTTTGTCCTCTACTTTCTCTTTATGTATTTTTCAATTAAATTATACACCTTTCTTACGAACTAACAAACATTGATCCTCTTTTTATAAAAAAAATCTGACAAAAGGTTTCTTTTGCCAGATTTTATAGTTTCACTATCGCGTTATTTTCCGTATACGATCGTATTCACTGTTGATTTATCCAAACCTTTCAGTGTTTGAATCAACATTTCTCGTGCAGCTTCAAAATCGCGAATACTGAACATCGTTTGATGCGTATGGATATAACGTCCCACTACGCCAATCACTGTACTTGGGATTCCTTCATTTTGTGTATGAGCAGCACCTGCATCTGTACCGCCTTTTGAAACAAAGTATTGATAAGGGATATTGTTTGTTTCAGCGATATCCAGCAAGTATTCACGCAAACGAGGAAGCATGATCAAACCTGGATCTTGGATACGCATCAATGTACCTTCTCCTAAATGTCCGAATGTGCCATTTTTCGTCACTGTGTCATCTGCTGCAGAGCAGTCTACTGCAAAGAACAGATCTGGCTTGAATTTATTGACAGAAGCTTTAGAACCACGCAAGCCTACTTCTTCTTGGACATTCGCGCCTGCAATCAATGTATGACCTAATGTTTCATTTTGTAACGCTTCTAAAGCTTCTAATACCATTGTACAGCCATAGCGGTTGTCCCACGATTTGCTGATGATATTCTTTCCGTTGGCTGTTTTGATTGTTTCAGCGTAAGGAACGATTGTGTCTCCTGGAAGGACACCGTAACTCATTGCCTCTTCTCTTGATTCAAACCCAGCATCGAACAAAATATCTGTTACTTCTACTGATTTTTGTCCGCTTGTTCCTCGCAATAAATGTGGGGGAACGGAAGAAGAAATACATGGGTAATTCTTACCAGTAGAGGTTTTAAGTGTAAAACGTTGAGCAGAAACAACGTAAGGATTCCAGCCGCCTAGAGGTACGACTTTAAAAAGCCCGTTTTCTTGGATTTGTGTCAGCATGAATCCGACTTCATCCATATGTGCTGCGACCATTACACGAGGTGCATCCGCTTCTTCATGGTGGCGCAGCCCAAAAATGCCGCCCAAACCATCTAACTGTAACTCATCTACCAGCGGTTCCATATGACTTTCCATATAAGCGCGAATATCTTGTTCAAAACCGCTTGTTCCTTGTAATTCTGTTAACTCTTTGATTCGTTGAAATGTTTTTTCTTCCATATGCTATTCGTCTAAATTTCAGACTAAACTCCTCTCAGACTTATATTGATCTGCGGATAAAATATGATTTTTTCTGCAGACCGATCGTATTTATTATAGCTTATTTTTTCTGGTAGCGGTTATTTATTTCAAAGAAAATATGAGAGTGTGGTAAAATAAGCACAAGGAGTAGCAAGTGAGAAGAAGGAGGTATATCCACATGTATGAAGAAAGCGAATTAAGCTATTTTAAAGGCGGGTTAGCCGTTGGGATCGGTCTAGGATTATTGAGCGGGGTAGCTTCAACGATTTGGTATCATCGCAAAAAAGTGTTATCAGCAGACCAAGTGCTTGAAAATATCAAAACATCTTTTTTAAAAGAAGGCGCAATCGAAGGTTCTTGGATCTCTTTTGAAAAAGAACCTATTAGGAAATTCGCCGTTCGGTCGAGTGCTTATCGGGGTGGGCTTTCCCGGATAGAAGATGGCGAAACTGTTTATTATGAATTTTTAGCAGATGCTCATACAGGAACCGTATTAGACATTTCAAGAAAAAAGGGCGCAATAGATTAATACGTCAAAAATGAAATAACGAATACGCACCCACTATCTAAAAGAGAGGTATCCTATCCTTCTTTTATAGTGGGTGGTTTTTACAAAAATAGGGCTATTTCCTCTTGGAATAGCTAGTATTTATAGTTATTATACGGTATTCTTGAAATAAGATTAGTTTTATTATATAAGGAGAGTGACAAATGGAATCACGTGAAAAAATTGCCGTGCTCATTCCTTGTTATAACGAAGAGGCGACAATTTCAACTGTTATTGAAGATTTTAAAAGGGAATTACCAGAAGCAGACATTTATGTCTATGATAATAATTCTACCGATCGAACATACGAATTGGCCGTTCAAGGTGGAGCAATCGTAAAGAAAGAACCACGTCAAGGAAAAGGAAATGTAATCCGTCAAATGTTTTTTGATATTGATGCCGATTATTATTTGATGGTAGATGGTGATGATACTTATCCTGCAGAAGCTGCACATGGTTTGCTTGAGAAATTACGTTCTGGCGAAGCAGATATGGTCATTGGCGATCGTCTATCAAATGGAACCTATTTTGATGAAAATAAGCGTCCTTTCCATGATTTTGGGAATAATCTGGTTAAAAATACAATTACTTACTTATATAAAACAAAAATTCGCGATGTCATGACCGGCTATCGAGGATTCAATCGAATTTTTGTCAAAAGCTTCCCTATTATGAGTTCTGGTTTTCAAATCGAAACAGAATTGACGATCCATGCTTTAGATAAAAAATTCAAGTTCGTTGAGATTCCAATCGATTATCGCGATCGTCCTGAAGGTAGCGAATCAAAATTGAATACATTCTCTGACGGATTCAAAGTGATCATGATGATCATCAAAATGTGCAAAGATTATAAACCTTTGCTTTTCTTTGGGATCTGGACTATCTTCTTCTTTTTATTTGGATTGGTCACAGGGATTCCTGTGATTCGTGAATATATGCTGACAAGCTTTATTACACGCATCCCTTCTGCGATTTTAAGTACGGGATTGATGACTTTAGCCCTTCTTTCATTAGTAACAGGGTTGATTTTGGATACGGTCGTCACAAATGCCAAGAAAGAATATGAATTGAATTTATACCATGTCTACCACGAATATCAAAATAAAGAAATGAAGTAGGAGGCCTTTTTTATGCATAAGAAAAAGGAGAATCTATTTCCTGCTTTTTTTGCAACTTTATTTGCGTCAGGTTTTGCTTTTTTTACTTCTTATGGTTTAGGAACTTTGAATCCAGCAGTAATCATTGGTTTAGCCATGGTTTTGCTACTTGCTTTTAAGCAATATGGAATAGAGTTGTTTTCAATAAAAAACAAAGTGGCAGCTATTGCCCGATTGTTTTTTTCTGCAGCTTTTGCTCTTACACTTTCTATTGGCAGACAGATACAATTTCAGTATGTCTCAGCAAACTATACAAAGACAACGATTGCTGATGGAAGTATTTTTTACTTTCTTGTTTTTTTCTCCGTTTTTGTGTATTCTTTTTTATTTTTACAATCGATTTATTTATCAATGCCAAAACTGGAAACATTTTTTACTGCTAAAAACGCACAGGCTTTCTCTTCAAGAAAATATTTTTTATTCTTTACTGTCTTTTTAGTTCTGTGTTGGCTTCCTTATCTGTTGGCATTGTATCCTGGAGTGGTTTTGCCTGATTCGTTAAGTTCGGTCGCCCAATCTATGGGTGATGTTCCTATAAGCAATCATCATCCCGTCTTATTCACCTTGCTGGTCAAGCTATTTGTTCATGATTTACCAACTGATACGATCAATCACGGTGTATTTTTATTTTCTATTTTCCAAACATTGATAACAGCTTCAGCGATAAGCTATTCTCTTTGCTGGCTGTTAAAAAGAAACATCCATTTTTTTCCGGTACTCATTAGTTTATGCTATTTTGCATTTGCACCGGTTTTTCCAATTTACGCCTTGAACATGCAAAAAGATACTTTGTTCTCTATCGCTTGCTTTTTATTTTCCTTAGCGGTGTTTGACTTTATTTTTCAACAAGAAAAGCCAACGATTCTCAATCAGATTTACGTAATCATCCTTGCTTTACTGACTACCTATCTAAGAAATAATGGGATTTATGTAGTAATCGCCACAGGTTTGATTTGCGGCTTGATTGTTTTGAAACAAAAAAGGTATCAAGCATTCTTTCAAGTGGTACTCGGTTATACAGTGATTGCTGGACTACTCATCCACCCGTTGATGGCTCGTTATGCTATTCCTACAGAAACTGCTGAACAATTAGGTATTCCTTTGCAGCAAATTTCTAGAACTATTGTTATGGATGGTGACTTGTCTAAGAAAGATAAAGCATTCATGAATCAGCTACTCCCGATAAAAGATTATGAAGCGTATTCTCCTAGTCTCGCAGACTCAATCAAGTGGCATAAAAATTTTAACAATGAATTTTTGAATACACATAAAAAAGAATTTCTATCACTATGGGCAAGAAATTTACCAAGTAATATAAAAATTTATACAGATGCTTATATTTTAGAAACGTTCGGGTTCTGGGTACCTGGTACAAAAAATAGTTACGGCTTTTTAGATACTCGTGTAAATACGAATAATTATGGGATAAAACAAGTAGATTTGATTGAACATCTTACTGGATTGTCAGGAATGAAAAGAATCATCGATGCTAGTGATTTCTTTGGTTCCGGCACATTACTGTGGTTAGCTATCGGCAGTGCACTTTTAGCAATCTTTAAGAAGAAACATCGGTATCTACTCCTTTTTCTTCCCGGTATGCTTGTTTTTGCTACTATTATGATTGCTACTCCTGTGGCTTTTAGTTTACGGTATGTGTTTGTTTTAGCATTAGGTTTGCCTGTCTATATCCTCTCTCCTTTTTTACTAGATAAAAGAGAAAAAATGAAAACAGATATAGGAGATACTCATGAAACTATTTAAAAAGATATTTTTTGCTTTTGTTTTCTTGATTGCTAGCTATTGCGTACTGCTGACAATTACTTTTGTCATTCCGCAGCATTCTATTGAATCAAATGCAGAAAAATCTCTACAGATGGTTGAAAAAGAAGGGATGTATCCTTCTATCAATCAAGGAAATATGCTAGGTACTCGGTTAGATAACTTTACTGATCATTTGATGATACGAAAAACAAAAGCAGACCCTGAATTGAACCCATTGGAGAATGCGATGTCTATGGCGGATTATCCTCGTTATTGGCATGGTTATCAGCTCTTTTTGCGACCTTTATTGCTAGTGATGAGTTTAGGTAGCATTCGGATGATCTACGCAGCTGTTCTTTTTCTGTTGATTGGGTTAACGAGCTACTTTTTAATCAAGCGTAGCGACATCTATTTAGCGATAGCCTTATTAATCTCGCTTGTTATAGGAAATGCCGCAATCTTTTTCTTCAGTATGCAGTTTTCAAATATTTGGATTTTGACATTATTGTCTGTATTACTATTTTTAACAAAACCGCAATTGTTCAAGACCAATCAACAATTATTCTTGTATTTCTTTGTCATTGGTTCTTTAGCTAACTTTTTTGACTTGTTGACAACACCGGTCATCTCTTGGGGGATACCCGTGATCATTATTTACTATGTAACAAATAAGTATTTAATGGATAAACGCAGTTCATTGAGCAAACAAGTAGGCAGTTTTGTTTTTACCGGTATCTTTTGGGGATTAGGCTATGGTTTGACATGGGTGACTAAATGGATCCTATCATCGATCATATTGAACAAAAACATTGTAAAAGATGCAATCAACCAAATCCTCTTTCGAACGGAAGGAAACGACAAATACCCGTTGCATCGATTAGAGATGCTGAAAAGCAATATTAGATTGATGTATCCAAAAGTAGCAATATTATTGCTATTGATTACTTGTCTTGTTTTTCTCTATTTTGCTTATCGTAAACGAAATAGCTGGCGTCCGTTCCAACTTCTAGTTTTGTTTGTCTTAGCTGCTGTAACGCCGTATATTTGGTACAACATTTTAGCTAATCACTCACAGATTCATTATTGGTTTACGTATCGTACGCAAATCATCACAAGTTTTGCTATACTTAGTGCTTTCGCCTTTTTGATCCCTCCTGAGAAATCAAAAGACGAACTGAATTACTTTTAGGAAGACCGATGTACTGATTCATTTTTAAACATAAAAACTCCAGCTATCAGAGATAGCCGGAGTTTTTTAGTATTTTTATTTCGCCAAACGATAGATAGCATCTGCATAGATTGCTGTTGCTCTGAACAAGTCATCAAGACTCATAAATTCGTTTGCTTGGTGCATTGTATCAGTATATCCTGGGAACATCGCTCCATAAGCAACGCCACGTTTCAACAAACGTCCGTAAGTTCCGCCACCGATGATTTGTTCGTAGCCTTTTTCTCCAGTGTGGTCTTCATAGACTTGCAATAATGTAGCCACCAATGGATCATCCATCGGTACGTAATGTGGTTCCATTACGCGAGCACCTCGAGTAACTGTTGCGCCTTCTTGGCTCACTGTTTGTTCGATGTCACTTTGCAATCCGTCTACTGTTACACCTTTTGGAAAACGGAAATTCATATTGATGAAGTTCGCTTCTTCTGTACCATTTTCTTCAAAAGCAAATAGTCCAGCATTCATTGTCAATTTGCCCATTTTTTCATCTTCATAAGCGACACCTAGTTTTTCTCCATAGAAATCTTCATGGACATAAGCTGCTGCTACATGGATAAATTGTTTAGCAGATCCTAAGAATTCATAGTTATCTAAGAACAATGCCAAGAAAGAACCTGCATTGATACCTGATTGTGGGCTTGCACCATGTGCACCTTTACCAACTAATTCGATTTTTACATACGTATTGTCTGCTTCAATCGTTCCGCTTACTGGATTTGCTTCGATGAATTGGTAAAATGCTTCTTCCATCGCGATAGCTGCATCTGCACTTGGTACTTGAAGTGCTGCAGTTGCTGTTCCTGGCACCATGTTTTCGCGAAGTCCGGAAACAAAAGATTTCAATACATAATCTCCTGCATTGTCGCCTTTGAATCGTAAAGCTAAAGAAACATTTCCTTTTTCACCATTGATGATCGGAAATTCAGCATCTGGCGAGAAACCAAAATCTGGTTCTTCTTCATGTTCGAAATAATAAGCCATATCGCCCCAGCCGCTTTCTTCATCACTACCGACTACGAAACGCACTTTTTTCGATAGTTTCAAATCAAGTTCTTTAATGATTTTCATCGCATAGTAAGCTGCCATACTTGGGCCTTTGTCATCACTTGATCCACGTGCAAAGATCTTTCCATCCTTGATTACTGGTTCATAAGGATCTGTGTCCCAGCCATCTCCTGCAGGAACGACATCCATGTGTCCAAATATCCCTAGTGTTTCGTCTCCTTCGCCAAGATCAATATGCCCTGCATAGTTATCGACATTTTTTACTTTAAATCCATCACGTTCACCATAAGCTAACATATGTTTCAATGCGTCGCGAGGTCCAGGTCCAAATGGTGCATCTGGTGTTACTTTTGAGTCGTCTCGCTCGCTGTTGACACGTAAAAGATTTTTTAAGTCTTCAAGCAAATCTTCTTTACGTGCTTCTACTTCTTTTTGCCAATCAATTGTCATAAAGTTAATCCTCCACTTATTTAAGTCTTCGTGTTCATGATACCACAAATTACAGAAAAAAATAGTTCAAAAAATCTGACAATTCCTTTTCTTATCTGTTTTTCTCTAAAAAAAATATACGTTATAATGAGTAAAAGGAGGTTTTTTGATGCTGATAGACGAACAACTAATGAAAAGAGTCATCACACCTCGTCCAAAAATTTCACATAAAGGAACATTTGGACGTGTCGTTTTGATTGGCGGCAATGAACAATACGGCGGGGCAATCATCATGAGTGCTTTAGCTGCCGTACACAGTGGAGCAGGTCTCACGACAGTAGTAACGGATGAAAAAAATCGGAGTGCCCTTCACAGTCATCTGCCAGAAGCAATGATCGTAGATTGGACGGATACTGACCAGTTTCTTTCCGTGATAAAGCAAGCAGATGTACTCTTGATTGGTCCCGGATTGGGCACTTCTTCCAAGAGTTTGGAACGTTTCAAACAAGTACTAGAAAACCAATCAAAAGAACAATGGCTGGTGATTGATGGCTCTGCTTTAAGTTTACTGGCTGCTAACCATCTTTCGCTACCCTATCCCGAACAAACAGTACTTACACCTCATCAAATGGAGTGGCAACGGTTGAGTGCTCTACCGATACAAGAACAGCGAGATGAAGAAAACAAAAAGAAGCAACAGGAAATCGGTGCTGCGGTCGTTTTGAAAAGTCATGAGACAAAAATTTATGGTCACCAACACTTCTACACCAATCCTTTAGGTTCAGCTGCTATGGCAACAGGCGGCATGGGTGACACTTTAGCAGGAATGATCACAGGATTCTTCGCCCAATTCCCTCAAAATGACCAAACGATTGCGGCAGCTGTTTATCTTCATAGTTTCATCGGAGACCAGCTAGCAAAAGAACAATATGTCGTTTTGCCTACACAGATCAGCGAAGCACTTCCGAAGTGGATGAATTATTTTTGTAAAAAATCAATGGAAAACGAGGCATGAATCATGGAGAATTTTACAGGTTATGTACGAGAACCTTTTTATTATGAAACAGATCAAATGGGGATTATTCACCATAGCAATTATATCCGCTGGTTTGAAGAGGCTCGGGTAGCCTTATTGGTACATCTAGGGTTTCCCTATAAAAAAATCGAAGAATCTGGGATCATTATCCCCGTTCTGGAAGTAAATTGCAGCTATAAAGAAATGATCCATTACGGAGAAAAAGTGAGCATCCATCCAACTATCCAAAAATATACGGGGACACGTTTGGATTTTAGCTACGAAATTGTGGGAACTGAAGACAAAAAATTAAAAACTATTGGTAGCAGTAAACATTGTTTCTTACTTTCTGATTCGCAACGATTAGTGAAGCTGAGCAAAGTCAATCCGGAGCTAGATCAGTTATTCCAAGCGTACGCTTCTCTGGATAATGCTATTTCTTAATAAAAAACCGTCTAAGCATTTTTCTTGTATTGTGTCGAGTAGTTCGTATAATGAAAAGAAAAAAGCAGGTGATCCCCATGTATGTCGTTAAAGTAATGCACGGTTACATCGATAAAACTGGCTGCCGCACTCGGGAAAAAAACTTAGACAATCTGCTCATTTTCAAAGACAAAAAAGAATCCGAAGCTTTTGCTAAAAGAATCGGCGGTCGTGTCAAACCGATCCAAGAGGTACGACCAGATTGATTCAGTATTTTCTTTTCGAGGCTCTAATAGGCATGCCCTATCAGGGCTTTTTTTGAAGAATACGTCTTTGCATCCACACGTTTTGTAAGCGATTTATGTTATAATAGATTATACCTACACAGAAAGGAAGTTTTAATGGTTATCAATAATTTGCAGCAGCAAGCTTATGAATCTATCCGTAAACAGATCATTTATTCCGAGTTAGCACCTGGAAGTAAAATCTCCGATAAAGTGTTAGAAGAACAACTAGCTATCGGACGCACACCGATTCGGGAAGCACTGATCCAGCTTCGTAATCAGGAACTTGTAAAAACCATTCCACAGTCCGGCACCTATGTTTCAAAAATCGATATCCGATCTGCTTCATTAGCCCGTTATACGCGGGAAAAGCTGGAAAAGCCGATCCTGCAAGAATGTAGTGCGAAAATGACAGCGCAAGATCAAGCTAAACTAGAAAAAATATTAGAACAAACCGATCAGGCAGTGATCGCTCAAAATAAAAAAGCTTTTTTTGATTTGGATACTGATTTCCACCGAATTTGTTATGAAATTGCTGGAAAACGAGAGATTTGGGACTGGCTGGAAAGTTATAGTACGCACTTGAACCGTTTCAGATGGTTGCGTTTGACGATTTCAGAATTAGATTGGGGGCGAGTATTAGATGAACATCAGACAATGCTTCAATCAATGATTGATCATAATTTTGATGAAGTCGGGTTTCTTTGTACGATGCATTTACATATGATTATCGAAGAGCAAGAATACGTAATTCATAATTACCCCGATTATTTTGAAGATATTCAGGAAAGACCCATCAAATAAAGGGACTGTGACAAAAATCGTGTCACAGTCCCTTTCTGTGTTCTCCTGCCAACTCCTCGATATTAGCTCAAAAAACGGCAAAA